>CANQIL010000024.1 GCA_947624045.1 uncultured Bacilli bacterium | reverse complement strand
AAGTACAATATTAGATATGCGGTATAAATAAGTTACAAAATTTTTTTTGTAAAATTTTTTAAAAAAATTACAAAAAATCATTGACAGACAAGCTCGGGGGGGGGGTATGATATAATTAAGTAAAAATAGAAATAGTGGAAAAGAGTGTTTGGATTTATGAGTAATAGGAAAACTAAATTAATTATAATAGCTTGTCTTTGTGTGGCAGTACTAGGCTTGTCAATTGGTTATGCTTTATTATCAACAAGGTTAAACATAACAGGTACCGCTAAAGTGCCGGCTAGTACGTGGGACGTAGTCTTTTTAGAAGATGAAATGCAAACTACCAAGACAGGAATGGCTAAGTGTGATAAAGGTGCAATTGAGGGAACTAGTATTTCTGGAATGAGTGTAGAATTTACTAAACCAGGAGATTCTTGTTCTTTTAGTATTCCTGTAAAAAATACCGGAAATATTTCTGCAAAATTAGTAGATGTAACCGGAAAGAGTTCTAATTTAACATTTGTAGGTAGTGGTAAAACTGCTACAAGTGATCAAGAGTTATTAAAAAGTAATGTAGTATATGAAGTAAATTATGGTAATACTCAAATAAATGGAAATACTAATTTTTCAAGTATAGACTTATTAAAAGCAGATAATAAAGTAACAGTAACTTTAAGAGTAACCTTTAAACATAGTGCTGATGATATTCCAAAAAATCCAGTAACATTAGGGGGTTTAGATAGAGGCTTTATCTTTGAAAGCTTATCTGAAGAAGAAAGTGAAGAACAAAGTGGCTCAAGTCTAGATAATATACCAAATCCACCAGAATTAAATGGAGATATGATACCAGTCTATTATGAAGCTACAAGTGCAACAACAGGAGAGTGGAAGAAAGCAGATGTAAATAATGAAAATAATAATTGGTATGACTATTCTAATCAAAAATGGGCAAATGCTGTAACTGTAACAGAAACTAAAAGAAATTACTATAAAACTGAAGCACCAGTTGGTACAGACATTTCAATGGATGATATAAATACTATGTGGGTATGGATACCAAGATACTCTTACACCATAAAGAAAGAAAATAATTCTAGTGACTATTATGGTAAAGCTAGTTTTGGAAATAATAATCCTACTCGTGAATTACCGGGTGAGATAGATGTAAAGTTTATATCAAAGGTAACAGAAACAGGAAGTGCACAGTATACTGGAAACACACCAACAAATTGGCGAACCAATGAAGCCTTTGATTTTGGAGGAGAGAAGAGAAGTGGAATATGGGTAGGCAAATTTGAAACAACAGGAAGTTTATCAACTGATGGACAAGCTTGTGAAAATGAGGTATGTAATGTGAGTCAAATAACTATAAAGCCAAATGAGAAATCCTTAAGAAATCAAACGGTAAGTAGTTTCTTTTATGCATCAAGAAGTATGCAAGTAAGTTATGCAGATACTTATGGATTCGATGCAAATAATGGTGATTTGCATATGATGAAAAATGATGAATGGGGAGCAGTGGCATATCTTTCACAAAGTAGATATGGTAAATATGGAAACAGTGAATATACGGGAGCAAATAAAGAAGTATATATAAATAATGATAATGGTATGATAACCGGTCATAGCGGAGGAAGCCCAAGCGCAAGAGAGTCTACATCAAAATATGAATATAATGATACGACTAATTTAGGAACAGGAAGAGGCCAAGCCGGTCCCGGAGCTTCTACAACCGGAAATATAACAGGAATATATGATATGTCAGGTGGAGCATATGAATATGTAATGGGTGTATTAGAATATGATGAGCAAGGAATAGAAGATAATGAGAGAAAAATTACAACAGGTTTATCAGGATTTAAGGGCTTGAGTAGTAGTGGGAGTGCAATTGGAAGTTATGACTTGCCAAATGAGAAATATTATAATAAATATAAAAGTGCTAATCCAACATCTAATAATTTTATATTGGCAAAACCAGAATTAGCTTGTAATGGAGGGATATGTTATGGACACGCTTTAGGTGAGACTTATGGAGCAAATAGTGGATATTATGGTTGGTACAGTGATTTTGCTATCTTTGTTGTCTATAATTCCCCTTGGCTTAGACAAAGTGGCATCTACCACGATAATACTGGTACAGGGATGTTCTATACGAGTTGTCACACTGGTTATTCGCACAACGGTCACTCTTGTCGTTTGACTCTAACTCCATAAATAATAAGTCGATTTCTAAATTTACCCATCTAACTAGTTTTGTAAAATATTTACTTAACTAGTTTTTTTGACTTTTTTTCGACAAAATACTATATGTGACTTTGCTACTATATTAATGGTGATAATAAAATGAAAAAAACATTAATATTAGGAGTAGTTTTTATATTACTAGGAGCTATTATAGGTAGTAATATTCGTAAATATAATTATGATTCAGTAAAAGAGTTAATTAAAAAAGACGAAACTTTTTATTTTCTACAAGAGGGTGTTTATGAAAAAGAAGAAAATCTTGAAAAAAATACAAAAAATTTAGAACAAAAAGTAATTGAATATAAAGATAAAAAATACTATGTTTACTTAGGAATTACTAAAGATAAAAAAATAGCTCAAAAATTAAATAATATTTATGAAAAAAAAGGTTTAAAGCTTTATGAAAAAGAACAAACTATAAATAATGAAGAATTTAATAATAATGTAACTCAATTTGATTTACTAATTAATAGTAGTAATAATGAAGATGAAATTTTAGCTATAGAAGAGGTTGTTTTAGCAAATTATGATGAAATTATTAATAATTAATGATAAATTTTAAAAGTTATTGCTAATAATATAATAGAGGTGTTTGAATTGAGTAATTATAAAATAAAAGATATTCCCTTAAAAGAAAGGCCACGTGAGAGATTAAAAGAAGTTGGGGTTAATAATTTAAGTGATAAAGAACTTTTAGCTATTCTTCTAAAAACAGGGACAAAGGAATTAAGTGTTGTAGACTTAGCAATTGAAATATTAAAAAAATATGATTTGTATGAAATGAAAAACCTATCTGTTAATAAATTAAAATCAATAAAAGGAATAGGCGAGGTAAAAGCTCAGGAGTTATTAGCGGCAATTGAGTTAGGAAGAAGAATTTATACTACTAAACAAGAGAGGTTTGTTAATTTAAAAAATGCTGAAGAAATATTTTTGGCTACTAAGGATTTATTTTATAATAAAAAGCAAGAATTATTTTACTGTTTATATTTTGATGTTAAACAAAACTTGATAGCAAAAAAACTTCTATTTATGGGTACAATTAATCAAAGTACTGTTCATCCTAGAGAAATATTTAAAGAGGCCTATTTAGTAAGTGCCGCTAGTATTGTGTGTGTTCATAATCATCCATCAGGTGATGTTAGTCCCTCTAAAGTAGATATATCGTTAACAGAAAATCTAATTAGAACAGGAAAGATTCAAGGAATACCTGTAGTTGACCATATCATAGTAAGTGAAAATAGTTTTTATAGCTTTTATAATCATAAAGAAATTCTTAAACTGTAATTGTTTAGAAGAAAAAAATATAATATAATAAATTTGTAAATGGTGATAATCTATGTATAGAAAAAGAAAAATAAATAAAAAATTAATAATTCTTATAAGTTCTATTGTAGTAGTCTTACTACTTTCTGTATCAGTAATACTTAGTAGGACTTATACGCCAGTTGAAGCCTTTTTTAAGGATATAGCAGTTTCTACCCAAAAAATAATTATGTATCCTTTTACAGCTATTAAGAATACTAAAGAAGAAAATCAAAATGAAAGTTATCTTATTCAAAAAAATGTTAATGCTTCTTTAGAAAAAGAAATTGAAGAATTAAAAGATACTTTAGAATTAAATAGAACTCTAACAGAATATAGTGTTGTAAATGCGACTATTTTATCTAGAAATAAAAGCTATTGGTTTAATACTATTACTCTGGATAAAGGTAAAAAAGATGGAATTAAAGAAAATATGGCTGTAATAACTAAAAATGGGCTACTCGGAAAAATATCTAAAGTATCAAATAATTCTAGTGAACTAAAATTAATCACATCTGATGATATAAACTTTAAAGTAAGTGTAGCTGTAAAAACAAATGATACAGATAATTATGCTATATTAAATGGTTATGATAAGAAAAGTGGCTTATTAAAAGTAGTTGATATTGATAAAACGACTAATGTAAAAAAAGATGATGTTATTTTAACAAGTGGGTTAGGAGAATTATTTCCAGCTGGTATTTATATAGGAACAGTTGAAAAGATTACTAATGATAAATATAATCTTAGTAAAACCCTTTATATAAAAACAAAACAAGATTTTAATAATATTCATTATGTTACTATCTTAAAGGAGAAAAAATAATGTTAGCGATAATTATCTTAGTAATTGCTTTTTTATTAGATGGAATCCTTACTAATTATCTATCCTTTTTACCAGGAGATTTAACTATTTTTACACCACTTTTAACCTTAACAGCTTTGTTAATAATCTATCCTTTGTATCGCAAAAAAGAAAAAAAGTATTACTTGACTGTTATAATTGTAGGCTTACTTTATGATTTGTTTTATACTAATTTATTATTTTTAAATGCTATTTTATTCTTTACATGTGGCTTAGTTATAAAAGTAATTTATAAGTATGTCGATTTTAGTTTTATTAAAAGTATTCTTTTAACAATATTGATAATTACCATTTATGAAAGCTTATTTGCTTTAGTTATAGTAATATTTAATCTAGTACCAATGAGTTTAGAAAGACTAGTATATAAAATTAGTCATTCCTTACTATTAAATATTATATTTGCTGATGTGTGCTATTTGATAATTAAATTTATACCTAAAAAATATAAAAGAATTAATCTTAATTAAGCATAAAAATTTCCTTTAAAGAATATATTTAATTAAAGGAGATTTTTATATGGAAAGAAAAACAGTAAAGAAAAAACTAGTATTAAAAAGTAGCGTTCGTAATTTTATAACACGCTTTTTACTTGCGATTATAGTATTTTTAGTTGGGTTAATATTAATAAAAGGAAATCCTAATCTTAAGAGTGTTTTTATTAAGAATATTTATGAGAAGAATTTTAAATTTACTAAGGCTAAGGAAATTTATCAGAAGTATTTTGGTAATATCTTAGCCATAGAAAAAATGGTTAAAGAAGAACAGGCTGTTTTTAGTGAAAATTTGAACTTTAGTAAAAGTGAAGATTATAAAGATGGAGTTGTTTTGAGTGTAGCAAATAAATATATGGTGCCTATATTAGAAAGTGGTATCGTTGTCTTTTTAGGTCAAAAAGAGGGGTATGGAGATAGTGTTGTTATTGAACAAATAAATGGTATTGATGTTACTTATGCTAATGTGGATACTTCTAATATGAAACTTTATGACTATGTAGAAAAAGGAAAGTTGTTAGGAGAAGTAAAATCAGATAAATTGTATTTGGTATTTGAAAAAGATGGACAAAAACTTGACTATAAAAAATATATTTAATTATTTTGAAGTAAATGTTTTTGTTTATTTATTTGCTATTGTTGCTATTATGACCGCTTCTTTTATTCCTTTTTTTATAATTAGCTTTTTAATTGTGATTCATGAGCTTGGGCATTTTTTGACAGCTAAGCTTTTAAAGATAGATGTAGTTAAAATATACTTATACCCTTTAGGGGGTATTTCTAAGTTTAATATGGACCAAAATGTTTCTTTGATAAAAGAATTTTTAATATTAATAATGGGTCCTGTATTTCAAGTGTTTGCTTATTTGCTTTTAAAAAAATTTTTAGTTCGTTATCAAGAAATTATAACTATTTATCACTATGGAATACTAATTTTTAATTTGTTGCCAATTTATCCATTAGATGGGGGAAAGTTAGTTAATTTGTTTTTATCTAGTGTGTGTAGTTTTAAAATGAGTTATTATTTGGCTATATTTATTAGTTATCTTTTTGTTATATTTATAGGTTTGTTTAATATAAATAATTTGAATTTTAATTTGATTCTTGTTGTTTTGTTTTTGCTTTTTAAAATAACAAAAGAGTATAAGATGTTTCAATATTGCTATCAAAAGTTTTTACTAGAAAGATATTTGAAAGAGTATAATTTTAAAGATACAAAGATTATTAATGGGTTGGATAAATTTTATCGAAATAAAAAACATCTATTAAAAATAGATGATAAATATATGTGGGAAGATGATTTTTTGAAGAAATTGTTTAAAAATTGTTGACTTTAAAAAAATGACTATGCTATAATCTTATTACCGGCTGAAATTAAGTTATTTCTGTTATGGGGCATTAGCTCAGCTGGGAGAGCGCCACGTTTGCACCGTGGAGGTCAGCGGTTCGATCCCGCTATGCTCCACCAATAAGTTTATTACGTTGAGAAATCAACGTTTTTTCTTTTTAAACTAATACATTTCTTTTTGTAATACATTTTTACTTAATTTTTGCATATAATAATATAAAACACTTGACGTACGCAAAAAAGTACGTTATAATGTAAGCGAGGTGATGATTAGTGAGTACAATAAACATAACTAATGCTAGAGCAAATTTATATCAATTGGTATCAGATGTTAATGTTGGCTTTAATCCAATTACTATTGTAAATAATAAGGGAAAAAATGCTGTATTAATTTCTGAAGATGAATGGAAAAATATTGAGGAAACATTATTTTTATCAAGTATTCCAGGATATGTAGAAAATATTAATTATATAAGAGATAATGAAAATTGGAAATCTGCAAAAAAATATGAAAAGGATGAAGAATGGTAAATCTATATACAATTAAGTTTTCTAAGCAAGCAGAGAAAGATAAATTAAAACTAAAAAATTCTAATCTTGATAAAAATTGTAAAAACATATTGAATTTAATGATGAAAAATCCTTTTTGTTATCCACCATCATATGAAAAATTAACTGGCGAATTATCGGGACTATACTCAAGGAGAATTAATAGACAACATCGAATTGTTTATGAAGTAGATGAAGAAAAAAAAGAAATTCATATTATTAGAATGTGGACTCATTACGATAAAGTTTAGTTACTATAGAAATAATGAAGTCTACTTTTAAATTAGTCTAACCATATAATAAAGAGATTTATCATACGATAAATCTCAATAAGTAGCTGCCCAACTTAATTGGGCGATGTGCCTTCCATTTTGCGTTTAACCTATATTACTATAGGTCGCCGAAGCTAGGCTGGGGCTACTGCCTCCCGTCAATATAAGTATACCATAATTCTAATATTTTTCAAGTAACCAATGTACTAAATTTTGTAAATTGAGTCAAAAATTATCTTGTAAAAAAGATGTTTTTATGTTAATATGAATTTGTCAAGGAAACTTGCATATAATAAAAAAGGATACATTTGATTGTGAGAATCAGATGTTATCCCTTGTTAAGATAGCATCTGAAATCAACAAATGTTGAAATCAGATGCTTGTGCTATTTTAGAAGCAAAATAATTACTACCAAAAATAGGAGTAATATTATAATAAATTGAGAAAATTCTCTTTTTGTCATAAATATCACCCACCTTTCTTTTATACTATTGATAATAGAAAGGGAAGGCATCTGATATATTTCAAATGTATCCATAAATATTATAGCAAGTATTGATTTTTAACACAAGATTTTTTTGTACTAAATTTTATTAAAAAACAACTTGCAAAAAATTTTCCTTTATGTTATGTTTAAGGTGCGAGGAAACTTGCATAAAGAAAGGGCTACATTTGATTGTTGTAAATCAGATGTAGCCAATAATTGAGAGGCATCTGAAGTCAACTGTTGTTGAAATCAGATGTTTTTTTATTTTCTTTTTAGAGTTTGTTTTTGCTAATATTTTTAAAATATTTTTGTATAAACTGTGTTGAGGCTTAAATAATATTTTTAATTATCCTCTTTTAATATGGATACAATATTATCAATATTAGTACTTATTTTTTCATTTGTTTTACTATCTTCTATAATATAATTTGTACCATCAAATTTATTGCCTAAAATTATTATTTTAGGAGTACCTAAAACGTATACATCATTTATTTTTGTACCAATACTTAAATTATCACGGTCATCTAAAATTGTTGGAATATTATTTTCTAATAAGTAAGAATAAAGTTTCTCAGCTTCAGATGAATGTGCTTCATTATATATTATTTGAATTTTATATGGAGCTATATTAAAAGGTATTTGGAAGCCTTTAATCTTATCATTATCTTTAATAACATTATTTTCTAAAAGGCATGCGGCAATTCTTCCTAGTCCAATTCCGTAGCATCCCATATAATAAGGCTTACTTTTACCGTTTTCATCTGTAAAATAAAGTTTCATAGAATCAGAATATTTAGTTCCAAGTTCAAAATTATTGCCTAGTTCCAAAGAATGATATTCTTTTAAATCATTTATATTAGATACGCCAAAAGCTTTAATAAAAGTATCTTTATCATCAAATTCTAAAACTTCTTTATTTAAGCCAATATTCTTTTTTTCATCATAAAGAATAATATCTTCTCCTAAATCAGTAATACTTTGAAACTCTTCAGAAACTCTGCCACCCATTGTACCACCATCACTGATGACGGAAACAATATCTATACCAATTTTCTTAAATATATTCATATAAACATCGTGCATTTTATGGAAAGTTTTATGCATTTCTTCTTCAGATTTGTCAAATGAATAAGCATCCATCATAGTAAAAGTTCTAGGTCTAAATAAATAACCTCTTGTTCTTATTTCTTTTCTAAACTTTTCACCAATTTGATAAAAAGTAGCAGGCATAGATTTATATGAAGAAAGTCTATTTGCACCAAACAACGTAGCACACTCTTCAGCAGTAGGGGCAAGGCCATATTCTCCTAAATTATTATTTATTGTAAACATTATATCTGATTTATTGGTATACAAATCCCATCTATTAGATTGCTCCCATATTTTTTTAGGTTGTAGTTTAGGAAAATCAACTTGAATACAATCTGCTTTGTCTAACTCATCAATTATTATATTTTCAATATTTTTTTCTAGTTTATTCCAAATATTGCCATAACCATAAATACCACTTTCAAATTGATATAATTCTCCTATTTTCATTAAAATACTTTGTGCTTGATATTTTTCATCTATATTTTCCAAGTTTATTTTTTTAATATTTAGTTTACTTAATCTCATACATATCCCTTTCTTTTTATAACAAAAAAGGATAATATCTTAGGAGTCTATATTAGACGATACCATCCTTTTTTTTAACTTAATTTAGATAACGGCTATTAACCGAAAATGTTTTCATTTTACTCAAAGGCAGGAACTTTTAATCAATTTTATTATCTTCCACCAACCGATAACTCTCTTAAAAAATATAATATTAAAAGTCATTTCCTCATCAAAGATTTACAAGCTAAATATTACCATAAAACTTTAAACTCGTCAAATTTATCTTTAACTTACATCTTTTTACACTTATTTTATAAAATTAAAACAATTAAATTGCTTACTTTTAATGATAAATAGTATAATTTAATTAAGAGTTATACCTTAGTATTTCATTTAGTAAAGGAGAAGCATTATGGCACCATTAAGCATTTTAGTTTTAGTAGCAATTTTACCAATTATTTTAATTTGTCTATATGTATATAATAAAGATAGAGATAAGGAGCCTACTAAATTATTAGTAAAATTATTCTTTTTAGGGATACTTTCTTGCTCAATAGTTTTAGCTTTCTCATTTTTAACAAGCTTCATTCCTTTTTTACGAAAAGATGTTAATGATATGAGCTTAATTGGAGTATTAATCTACTCATTTGTTGAAGTAGCATTGGTAGAAGAATTTGTTAAATGGATAATGGTATATAACTTTGGCTATAAGAGTAAGCATTTTGACCAATTATATGATATAGTTGTTTACTCAGTTTTTGTTTCACTTGGCTTTGCTTTCTTAGAAAATATTTTATATGTCCTACCACAGGGCTTAATAAGAGTAGGTGTTGTCAGAGCCTTTTTAGCTGTACCAGGCCATGCTAGTAATGCTATATTTATGGGCTATTTTTTAAGCCTAGCTAGAATTTATAAGAATAAAGATGAAAAAATATCTAAAAGAAACATCTTCTTAAGTATCTTAGTACCAACTATTTTACACGGTATATATGATTTTTGTTTATTTGCAAGTATTCCAATACTAGTAATTATCTTTTTCTTCTTTGTAATGGTACTATATGCTTTTGCTTTAAGTAAGCTAAATACAATTAGTAAAGAATTTATAAGAGAAGACAATTTGTTTTGTAAAAATTGTGGTGCTTTATTAGAAGGAAATTTTTGTCCGAAGTGTGGTATGATGCAACAAAGTATTGAAGATGAAAAAAATTAGTCTAAAGTAAGGCTAATTTTATTTATATTTATAAGTCCTTGTTTTTTCCATTGAAATATTTAAAAGTATGCCTACGATTAACATATAAGAAAGTAAGCTTGACCCACCATAAGAAACAAAAGGAAGCGTTATACCTGTAATAGGTAGTAGTCCTACTGTCATAGCAATATTTTGTATTTGTTGAAAAATAAGCATTCCTAAAATACCGGCTAGAATATACTTATCTGTATCAAGTATTTTTCTTTTGGCTAAAAGTAAAATATTGACATCTAAATAAACGATTATTCCTAATAAAATTAAAACACCGAAAAGACCAAAGTTTGAAGCATAAACGGCAAAGATAAAATCAGTAGAAGCTTCGGGAAAGTAAATAGGAGTCTTATTAAAACCGTGTCCAAAAAAGCCAGCTGAGCCAATGGCGGCAATTGAGTTTTCTAATTGTAACCCAGAGCCTGTTTGCCAAGCAAAAATACGGTCCAGACGATAAAAAATAGAATTACCAAAAATTTTAATAAACAAGTTTTCCTTAAAGAAATAGAGCCACAGAAAGCCACCTACTAAACAAACGATAAAAACTAAAGCTCCAACAAACCAACGTATTCTAATACCTGATGTAAACATCATACAAAAATAAATCAAAAAATAAATTAAAACGGCTCCGGTATCAGGTTGCATAAAAGTAAGAACAGCTGGAAGTAGAACAATTAAAAAGCTTTTTATTAAAAAAACAAACTCTTGTAGCACAGTAGGATTTTTATAATCACTACGAAAATTATGTATCATAGTAGCAAGAGTCAGCATAATAAAAATCTTCATAAACTCACTAGGTTGAATGCTACCAATTCCCGGAATAGTGAACCAACATCTACTATTATTTATAGGGCTTGCGAATAATAATAAGCAAACTAAAGAAACATTACCAATAATATATAATATCCAAGTATGTCTATAAAGACTTTCATTTTTTAATTTAACTAATATAGCTACTAACAAAAAGCCAAATAAATACCAAACAGTCTGCTTAATAGTTAAATTTCCTAAGCTTTTAGAAGTATAAGTAGCGGCACTATAAATAGTTATAATACTAATTAAAGCTAATAAAATGATAGGAATTAATATTTTTAAATTTATTTTATACTTTCTCATACAATCTCCTCTATTAATATTATATCAAAAAAGGGCAATTTTTATTTATCTATTTCATAAAATATAATAAGGAGAGTGCTTATGAAAAAGTTACCTAAAATTTATCAAAATGAAATTAGTAAAAGTATAAAAAATAATAAAACTATTTTTCGTTTTAAAAATGAAGATGTAAGAAGTACTAAACCAGTAAATAAAAATGCAACTATTGAAGATGTCTTAGATGAAATCTTTAATGGGATAGGGTATGCTATAAATATACCTGTTAAAATAAAGACAAAAGATAAAACTTATGAAACAACACTAGTTGCTAGGACAAAAAAATCAATTGTCACTATTGATAATGATGTTATTGCGGTTGATGATATCCTCTTATTAGAAAAAATTAATTAAAACAAAAAAACCTGTATGTAGGTTTTTTCTTTTCTTAGCACAAATCGATAAATGTATCACTAAGACATCTTATAGCTCCGACACAGCCTAAATCAATTGTAGCAAATTCATTTGTATTTGTATATTGATTTGTAGTTGGGTCTAAGTATAGAAGTCTACATGTACAACAACATTTATCTAATGCTTCTATTCTAAAGACATTAGTATCACCAGTAGTACCATTTACATTATAAGGAAAACTCCAAGCTGCACCTGTAGAACAGTTAAATAGTTCAATAGGTCTTGTGTTGTAGCAAACACTATTACATACTGGTCCTAAGTAAGGTTTATCACAACCAGAATAACTTTCATTATCATAATCTTGTTGTTGTAGTAGTAATATTTTCTTTAAAATATCATAAATACAACCACAATCTTTTTTTTCTTCTCTTTCTTCATTGCAACAATTATTCAAGAATTTCTACCTCCTTTCACATAAATTCTCAACAACTACATCTTCTAGACACTTAATGGCACAAATGCAGTTAATATTTAAAGTAATGTATTCACCTGTTGATACATACTCAGTACCATTGTTAGTTAAAATTAAGAGTGTACAACAGTCATTATGAACATCACTTACTCTAAATAAAGAACTAGTATTTATATTACCAGCTTCATCTGTATAAGTTGCTTCATATATTTCTCCATTTCTTTTATATAAAGTTATGACTCTTGTGTTGTAGCAAGTATTGTTTACAATAGGTCCTAAGAAAGGCTTAGTACATCCAGCATCTAGAGCGCAAGTATTTAGAGAATTTCTTTGTAATAAGCATATAAACTTAAGCAAATTTTTGATACAACTATTAGTACTCATAATCTCCACCTCTTTATCTATTTCTAATATAAAATATTCTTAAATTAGAAAATTGTGTTTATAAATACCTATATAATTTTATGCAGAAAAATAATATAAATGTACTAAGATAAAATATTAATGTATTATGCACTTTTAAAACCTCCATTATTAAGAATATATTTAGAATATAATATAGATATTTATTTACAAAGTCAGAAGATTATTCTGATAAATTATTAGAAGAAAAAAGATTAGATGCTAAAGAACAATTACTTAATTATAGTAAAGATAAAAGATTAAGGGATGCTTGTAGATATTTAGTAATCTTTGTAGGTAATGATTTAAAAATATTAGAAGAAGTATAAAATATCTTTAAAATGAAGTTCATTTTGTTTTAATTGCATTATCTATTAATTTGGTATATAATATGGTTAGAAAGAAGGGATTGTTCAATGAAAAAAATACCTTATGGAATAATAGACTATAAAACTTTAATTTTAGAAGACTACAAGTATGTAGATAAAACAATGTATTTAGAAAAACTTGAAAATGTAGGAAAAACACTGTTTTATTTAAGACCGGGAAGATTTGGAAAAAGTTTGTTTACTAGTATGATAGGTTATTATTATGATATTAATAGTAAAGATTTGTTTGATAGTTTGTTTAAAGATACTTATGTTTATGAGAATCCTACTAAAGATAAAAATAGTTATTATGTTTTGAAATTTGACTTTTCAGGAATAAGTGAAAATAAAGATGAAGAAGCACTAACTGAAAGTTTTAAAAATTGCGTTGTTGCAGGAATAGATGTTTTTTTAGCAAAATATAAATTTACTTATGATTATAACAAAAAAATGCCAGCAGATGATATGTTAAAGATGTTTTTAAATTATATATCTAGTTTAAATTTAGAAAATAAAATATATATAATAATTGATGAATACGATAATTTTACAAATGCTATCTTAGAGGGGGACGCTATTAAGTTTAAAGAAGTTGTAACGAAAATAGTAAAAAGTTTTTATGCTAATATAAAAATATATGTAAAGGATGGAGTAGTTGGTCGATTCTTCGCAACAGGTATATGTCCTATAACATTAGATTCTATGACTACAGGCTTTAATATCGCAACAGATATTTCTTGTGATGTAAGATTTAATTCTATGATAGGTCTAACTCATAAAGAAGTAAAAGAGTTATTAGAACAAGTGGTAGAAGAAAAAGATAGAGATAGTATTTATGATTTAATGATAAAAAACTATGATGGTTACTTGTTTAACAAAGATGCAACGGAAAGAGTATTTAATGCAACATTAGTGATGTATTTATTAAATTATTATGAAGCATTTAAAAGGGTACCTGATGAATTAATGGATAAAAATATCGTCAGTAACTATGGTAAAATAGGAAACTTACTAAAACTAAAAGATAATGAATACTATAAAGATATTTTAAATGAATTATTAAAGACTAGTGAAATAGATGGACAATTAGTAATAAACTTTAACTTATTAATTGATTTAAATGAAAATGATTTGATAAGTTTACTTTATTACTTTGGCTATTTAACAATAAAAGAGTATGATTTGGTTGCGAATAAAATAATATTTAAAATACCAAATGAGGTAATGAAAGAAACTTATAATAATTACTTTATTGAAATATTAAATAAAATGGAAATAACTATAGATGATAAAAGAACAAAAGCTATTTTCAATGAAACAATATTATCAAGTAAAATTACAGAATTAAGTGAATATGTAAGTGACTTATTAAAAAGTACAGATAATAGAATCTTTATGAAATTTGATGAAAAATATATAGCATTAATATATTATACCCTTTTAAGACATCCATTAATGGCAATATATTTAGAATATCCGTGTAAAAATGGTTATATAGATATTTACTTACAAAGTCAGAATAAAGAAATAATGAAAAAAAATATTATGATAGAACTAAAATACATAAAGAAACAAGATTATTCTGATAAACTTCTAGAAGAAAAAAGATTAGAAGCTAAAGAGCAATTACTTAACTATAGTAAAGATGAAAGATTAGGGGATGTATGTAGATATTTAGTAGTCTTTGTAGGTAATGATTTAAAAATATTAGAGGAAGTATAAATAGTTTGAAATTAAACGCTAATGCTTTCTTTTTTTTCAAAGTTATTATATAATTATGGTGGTGATTATATGGGAATTTTTGAATATGTAATTATAGCAGTAGTTCTTATTATTATTTTATTTGCTATCTTAAAAGCAACGAAGAAAGATGCCGAACTTGATTTTAATAAATTAGTTGAATTGCTTGGTGGTAAAGAAAATATTATAAGTACAGAAACTAATGTTTCAAGATTTAAAGTAACACTAAAAGATGTTTCCTTAGCAAACAAAGAGGGTATTCAAAAATTAGGAGCTAAGGGAATAGTAGAAATAGACAATCAACTAAAAATTATTTTAGGACCTGAGTCTAAACAATTAAAAAAATATATTGACGAATTAAAGTGACAAATAACGTTACTTTTTTTCTTTTCTGACAAAATTCGACAAATTTCGACAAAGTAAAGATAGAAAATGGTCGTGGTGATAAAAATGAATATAATTAATTTTTTACTAGGAGCCATCTTATTACTTTTTCCTATCTTGCTTTACTTATCTTCCTTAATACCCCTTAATGAGTTTTCTTTAGAAAGAAATAAATTATACTTTTCTCTTTCCTTATTCTCATCATTTTTAATACTGGCTATTTATACAAATTATCAGAGGCAACAATTAATTTTTTTATTTATACCGATAGTAATAGCCTTTATTTTAAAAAGAAAAAGTACAGCTATTTATCTAGAAATATTACTACTTATTTACTTTCACAACTTAGAAGTAAGTAAATTTTTCATAATGCTAGGTGAATTAGTTAGCTTTTTTATAATATATAGATTATTCTTTCATAATACTAATTATAAAAAAATATTTATAACGTACTTTATCATTATAGAGGGAATTGTACTCTTATCTTTAAAATTAAGTCCTTATAATATTTTACTATCATTAGTATTAGCTTTTATTTGTATAAATTTAATTTTAAAACTACTTAAAAAGAATGAATATATTATTGATTTAAGTTTCAAAGAAAAAGAATTAGAAAAAGAAAGAAGACTTAAAACATCTATTTTTAAATTAACTCATGAACTTAAAAATCCTTTAGCGGTATGTAATGGTTATTTAGAGATGATGGATTTAACTAATGAATCTAAAACGAAAAGATATTTTAATATATTGAAAGATGAAATTAAGAGAAGTTTAACGATAATTAATGATTTTTCTTCTTTTGGCAAGATTAAAAAGATAGAAAAAGAAGAATTAGATGTATATTTTTTATTAGAAGAGATTAAAGAAACTCTAAAGCCTATGTTTAATAATAAAAATGCTTTTATATTATTAGATGATGATAAAGAAATATATTTTGAGGGAGATTATAGTAGATTAAAACAAGTCTTTATCAATTTATTAAAAAATGCTTTAGAAGCTAAGGATAAAGATGAGATATTAATTAATATTAAAGCTAGAGAATTGAAAGATAAAATAAAAATAACTATTAAAGATAATGGGTGTGGTATGACTAAGGAAGAACTTGAGCATATTGGCGATATTTTTTATACTACTAAAGAAAATGGTAGTGGAATAGGGCTTTCTTATTGTAAAGAGATAATTGAATTACACGGAGGAAATATTAATTTTAAATCTATTAAAGATAAGGGTACAACGGTTACTTTATATTTTCCAAAATTACAAGAAAGTTAAAATAAAAAAAGTCCTAAGACTTTTAATAGTAATAATTAGTGCTACTATAAGTAGGATAAATAGGATAAGCTGGATAAAATGGAATTGGTCCATAGTTAGGTTGTTGATATGAGCCATTGTTTAATTGATTATTATTCGCAATACCATAACCTAAAGCAGTACCAGCAAGACCTCCAAAGACAAAGGGTGCCCATAGAAATCTGTCATCACCCTCTAATAAAGGGTCATTTAAAAATGGTTGAGGTGGCAAGGTGTTATTTCTAAAAGGCATTTTTCCATTTGGAGGAATTATTTGATTTGGGGGAATTATTACTTTACGTTGATACATAATACTCAACTCCTTTATAGTATTTTATGAATGAAAAAAATATTGTGTCAAAAAAAATAGTCAAATAAAGAAAAATGTGCTATAATAGGAAGCCAATTAGGGGGAGTTTGGCTATGAATGAAAACGTTAATTGGGACTTTTTACTAAAACAATTTGAAAATATAGCTTTACAAGAAAAGATAGATAAAGATGTTTTAAAATTAATTATTTTTACCTCGTTTAAATATCCTGATAAGTCGTTACATTTTAAAATAAAAAAAGAAAATAGTGGCTATATATTACGTACTAAAGAGAAAGATTATTACTTTGAATTATTATCTGATAAAGATATATTAGATTTTGATAAGAAGACTCTAAAAAATGTAAAGAAGAGAAATAAGAAAAGTTTATTAAGAACACTTAGAATTGCGACTAGTAATGAGTTATTAAATCAAAAATTATTATTAGTAAAAGCTAAGGGTTTTAGTTTAAATACAATAATTTTATATAATAAAGACAATGAATTATGGGTAATAGATTACGCTAATAATTTAATAATGAAAAAAGAGGATTACTTAGAATTATTTAAGTGTAGAATAATTAATACTTTAGATAGAGAAAGCTTATATAGAATTTATGAAGTATATGACTATATAGATGATATAGATTTTTCATATTTTTTGTTCGCTGGGGAAGAAATGATTAAAAATATATATAAAGCTTTTCCTAAAAAAGATGATTTCTTTACAGATGTAAATCCTTTGAATCATAAAATTATTGGTAATGACTGTGACGCTATCTTTCTATTAGAAGAAGATAAAAAAGAAAATATAATGGACGAAGAGATAGATTTGTCAACGTTAAAAGAAAATAAAAAGAAGCTTTCACATATTAAAAATGAGAATGGGACTTATTCCTTTCAAAAAAATAGTTTCAGTAAGAAAGTAGAGTATAGAGCTTTAAGTGACTTTGTTGATAATGAAAAAATAAAAGAAGAACTTTTATCGGAAGAAAGATATGGTAAGTGTCATCTTAATTCCATATTTATCTTTTTAAATTTAGATGATTATGAAGAGGGGTATGTTGTTGGTGGAAAAATAGCTTTAAATGATAAAGAGTATATTTACCATACATGGATAGAAGTAAAAATTGATGATAAATGGCTAGTTATAGATTATAATAGAAATATAATTATTAATAAAGATGATTATTATCAAATGGTAAAGCCTGTTGTTATTAATAAGAGTAGTAAAGATAGTATCTTAAAATTATTAGAGTATGAAAAAGAATTTAAAATTAATTTATATTCTAGTTTAAAAGTTTATTTTGGTGAAGAGATATTACGCGATTTAGAAAAAAATAAAAGTTTAATTAAAAAATAGTGTAGAATAAAGTTGTGAGGTGGTTGTTTTGGAAAGGCTGCAAAAAGTAATAGCTCAGTCTGGTTACACATCAAGAAGAAAAGCAGAAGAGTTAATTTTAGAGGGCAAAGTTTTAGTAAATGGCAAAGTTGTTTGTGAGTTAGGAAGTAAAGTTAGTGATAAAGATATTATTGAAATAGACGGGGAAGTTTTAGAAAAAGAGGAAAAAGAGTATTTTCTTCTTAATAAGCCTAGAGGAGTAGTAACGACAACTAGTGATGATAAAAAAAGAAAGACAGTTGTTGATTTGATTAAAACTGATAAGAGAATTTATCCGGTAGGTAGACTTGATTATGATACAACGGGGCTTTTACTTTTAACTAATGATGGAGAGTTTGCGAATATAATGATGCATCCAAACGATAAGATATTAAAAGTTTATGTTGCGAAGATAAAAGGTATTATAACGGGAGAAGATATAAGAAAATTAAAAAAGGGTGTTATGATAGATTATGTTAAAGTAATACCTAAGCAAATTAAAATAAAAAAGATTGATAAAAAGACTAATACTTCTATAGTTAATATAACTATTACAGAGGGGAAAAATCATGAGGTTAAAAGAATTTTTGCCGCTGTAAATTATGAAGTATTAAAATTAAAAAGAGAAAAAGTTGCCTTTTTTGATTTAAATGGTTTAGCATCCGGTGAATATAGAAAGTTAACTTTAAAAGAAGTTTCCAAAGTATATAGTTTAAAATAATGACAAAAGAAAAAGCCGTAAAGGCTTTTTTTAGGCTGCTTCAGCTAGTGGCTCTTCGCTTTCTTCACCCTCTGCTAAAACAATTGCTCCAGTAGGACAAGAGTCCATAGCATCTTTTACTGGTTGCTCTAGGTCAGTTGGAATTTCACCTGTGATTTTGCAAGTTGATAGGCCATTATCTGCTATTTCAAAAGCTTCTTCACAAATTGATGTACAAGCTCCACAACCAATACATGCATCTTGATTTACTATAACTTTCATTTTTTATCATTCCTTTCAATACTTATTATATATGAAAAAGTAAAAGTCGTAAAGTAACAAATTTATAACCAAGTGTAAATTTACGAAGAAAAGGGCTTTCACTCTTGACAATACCCAATGGGGGGGGGGTATGATATAGTTAGGTAAAAATAGAAATAGTGGAAAAGAGTGTTAAATGATGAATAGTAGAAAAACTAAATTAATTATAATAGTTTGTCTTTGTGTGGCAGTACTAGGCTTGTCAATTGGATATGCCTTACTATCTACAAGATTAAATATAACAGGTACTGCAAAAGTGCCGGCTAATACGTGGGACGTAGTATTTTTAGAAGATGAAATTAATATAGCTAAAGCAGGAATGGCTAAGTGTTATAAAGGTATAATTGAGGGAACTAGTATTTCAGGAATGAGTGTCGAATTTACTAAACCAGGAGATTCTTGTACTTTTAGTATACCTGTAAAAAATACCGGTAATATTTCAGCTAAATTAGTAGATGTAACCGGAAAAAGTTCTAATTTAACCTTTGTAGGTAGTGGTAAAACTGCTTCAAGTGATCAAGAATTATTACAAAAAAATGTAGTGTATGAAGTAAATTATGGAACTACACCTATTAATGAAAATACCGATTTTTCAAGTATAGAGCTATTAAAAACAAATAATCAAGTAATAATAACTTTAAGAGTAACTTTTAATCATAGTGCTGAAGATATACCTAAAAATCCTGTTACTTTAGGTGGATTAGATAGAGGCTTTATCTTTGAAAGTTTAACTCAAGAAGAAAGTGAAGGGCAAAGTGGTTCAAGCCTAGATAATATTCCAAATTCACCAGAGTTAAATGGTGATATGATACCGGTATATTATGAAGCAACAAGTGACACAGAAGGAACATGGAAAAAGGCTGATATAAATAATGAAAATAATAATTGGTATGATTATTCTAATCAAAAATGGGCAAATGCTGTTACAGTAGTGAAAGAAGGCGAACATTCCAGAGATTACTATAAAAATGAAGCCGATGTAGGAACACCAATTCCGATGAATGATATAAATACGATGTGGGTGTGGATACCCAGATATAGTTATACTATTAAGAGTGAAAATGGAACAGACTATTATGGTAAAGCTAGTTTTGAAAATGAAAATCCAACTCAAACTTTACCAGGAGAAATAGATGTAAAGTTTATTTCCAAAGTAACAGAAACAGGAAATGCTCAATATACAGGTGATACACCAACAAATTGGCGAACAAATGAAGCTTTTGATTTTCCTGAAACTGATGAAGAGGGAAAAAATAAGCTAACAAAAAGAGGAGGAATATGGGTTTCAAAATTTGAACCAACAGGTACCTCTCCAAATTGTGTTAATACAAATTGTAATGTAAGTAGTGTAACAGTAAAGCCAGGTGTACTTTCAATAAGTAATCGAACAGTAAGTAGTTTTTTCTATATGTCAAGAAGTATGCAAGTAAGTTATGCAGATATTTATGGATTTAATAAAGATAGTGGCGACTTACATATGATGAAGAATGATGAGTGGGGAGCAGTAGCGTACCTATCACAAAGTAAATATGGGAAATATGGAAATAGTGACTATACAGGAGCCAATAAAGAAGTATATATAAATAGTGACGGTATAACTGGACATAGTAGTGGAAGTCCAAGTGCAGATAAGTCGGCAACAACATATGCCTATAATGATATGACTAATTTAAATACGGGACAGGGTCAATTTGGCCCTGGGGCATCTACAACAGGAAACATAACAGGAATATATGCTATTTCTTTATAAAATCATAAATAAAAAACAAGTTTTTATAAAAAAGCCAAAAAGACCCCTTACCC
>CANQIL010000023.1 GCA_947624045.1 uncultured Bacilli bacterium | reverse complement strand
ATTAAATCAACTCTCTTTTTATCTTGATCTAATTATACCACTATTTGTTTATATTTTTTTAAGCGATTGCCATACAAGTAAAGAAGAGCGAACTTATTTTATATTCGCTCTTTTAATTAAATATTTTTCCAAATTTTCTTCTCTAAAGTCTTCTTTTAATGTTTCTATTAAAGAAAGGCTTTTACAAAAATTACCATAGAAATCTTCTTTTATTTTTGAACTACTTAAAGCTTTATCTTTAGCATAAGTTGCGACGAAAGGAATTAAGAATCTACCTACAAAAAATTCTCTAAACTCATCTATATTTATAGAACTAACTATATCACTAGCTAAGTCTAAAAACCTAAACTTGCCTACATCGATAAAATACATCCCGTCATTAAAAACAAAATTTCTTAAAAATAAATCAACGACTTTAATTTTCTTATCACCAAGAATAAGACAATCTTCTTCTAAAAATTTTACTTCATCAATAAGCTTTTCTTTAGATAAAGCTAACAAATTATTTTTACCTAAATCTTTTATATATGGTGAAATAGTTCCAATAACAATATGCTTTTTATTTAAAATAGCCTCTTCTACTAAAACTATTCTCTTCGTTTTAAGACTTTTCATCGTAGTAATCATTTCTTTAGTAATACTTTCATAACTATAGGGTAAACGATATAATTTATAAGCTTTATCATTTATTAAATAAACATTAGAAGTTGTTCCCTTAATAGTAGATATTTCTTCTGAATACTTCATATTATAAGGATTTAATCTAATTTTTTTATTATTAACTAAACATTCCATAGTCTACTTCCTAATGAGTTATTTTTTTAACAAGGGATTTTACTGTTTCAGTTGATGAGTTATGTTTTTCTAATTCTTCTTTTAAGGAATAGTTTTCTTGAAAATGGATTAAGCCATTTCTTTGCTTTTTAGAAAGCTTCATCGTATTACCTAATATTTCTTCACATAAAAAGATATTTAGACGAATATTATTCTCTTTACTTAAAGTAACTGGTGAAGAATTTTTATCAACAGAAAAACTTCCTGGGTCACAAATATATATTTTGCCATCATAAATAGAATTTTCTACTATTAAATCTTCAACATTAATGTTTTTTTCGGATAAAGCTTGTGTATCTTCAGAAAGATATTTTACTTCATCACAAAAAGATGTTAAGGGCATATTAGCAATATGTTTCAAAGAATATTTTTCTTTATAGTCAGTTGTGTAGCCAATGAATTTCTTTTCTTTATCATAAATTGGTCTTTTTGGTAAAAGATATCTTTTAGTCGGAATTTCACTTAAAACCTTACTTGTATCATAATCTAGACGATTTTTACGAGAGTATTTTTTATATATTTTTAAAGCACTTTTATTTAATTTATAAACAGTTGCTTCTGTACCTTCATCTATATACATATAATCAAGTTCATCTTTAGAAAAAGTATAAACTTTATTGCCAATAAAAAATTGCATTATCTTCATCCCCTTTTTATGGTTGCTTATTATACTACAGAATGCTAAAAAATGCAAATTTTACTTATAGAAATTAGAGACGAATTTAGCAAATTCATAAAGAATAATATCACTTTTATTTATCGCAAAACTTTTACCAATGGCTTTACCACCTATTGTTAGAGAAGAAACGATGGCCGTTACTATTAGACTGGTTATGAGTAAATCACAATGATACTTAGTTACTAAAATAGCCGCAATAGAAGTAGCTGCTGCTCCGGATACTACACCACATATATCACCAATAACATCACAACAAAAGCTGGATACTTTTTCGGCATTTTTCTTAAACTTAACGGCTACATTTGCGCCTTTTACTTTTCGTGAGTTCATCGAATGAAAAACAGCTTCATCACTGGATGTTACAGAAACACCTATTATATCAAATAAAATTCCTAATACAATAAAAATAAGGGTAATTAGAATTCCTAATATTAAAGAAAGATTAGGTATAGTAGTTTCGGAAATAAAAGCCATTACAATTGAGATAATAAAAGTAATAATAACGATTTTTACTATCCATTTTATATCGACATGTTCTTTCTTTATCTTTTCTTTTTTCTTAGTTTGAACTATTAAATTACTTATTTCACTATTTTTCTTTTTAAACATTTTTTACATCACCATTTTAATTATAACAATTTTATAATGCAAAAAAAAGTAGTCAAAACTACTTTCACTAACCAATTAATTGCTTGGCTTCTACTATAGTAAACTTTGAGCCTTAGGTCAAGTAGGATTTCCCTAATTCCTACAATTTCGTTACCAAAATTGCGGTTCCCCTTTACAGGAATTAATATGCCGTTTCCAAACATACGACTTGATTACCACTTAGTGCCCACTGCAATCCTATAATAGAAACACTCTAGAAGATTTCCTCCCCAATTTCTTTACTATTAGTTCTTTTTTGCAAAAGTGATTTCAAAATGCAATACTTACTATAGTCGGCCTACCATAAGTAAGCAAGTTCATTTATCCCAAGACTTTCACTCAAGACAAGCTACGCTGCACATAACTTTCGCCACAATACAGGTTTAATCCTAAGTCGTAACAAGTCCATCAGTAATCACGTATAGGCTTGCTACAAGAATAGGTCTCCACAGATAGTGGGTCGATATTCGTATGCCATTACGATTCGCCCAGTACCTTCATCTCCAGCATCCACCCCAAACTGGGCGTAAGAAGCAAACACCAGAGGCCTCATCGATATGCTCTTTAACGATTTTTTAATCTCGTCTTCATAGTAAAGTAACTGACTAGAATAGTGTGCCATCAATTACAGTTAAAATTATAGCACATTTTCCCAAAAATGTCAAATTTACACTTCTAATTTTAACCCAATACTATTGTATTCTTAAGTACTTTTTTTATTGCTTAATTTTTTTAGAATAGACTTTTTCATAATTATCTTTTTCAACAATTTCCTTTAATTCTTTTGAAAAATAAGCTTTTTGTAAAATACCTACATCTCTCAAAAAAGCACTATAATCAGCAAAATGATTATTAGATGTAGCAGTCAACAAAAGATTTTCATAATAATAAAAGGCATTTTCTTTAACTCTTTTATCATACTCTATTGGTAGCTCTTCATTTAGACCAAGAAGTTCTTCTTTTTTGTCAACAAAATAATTTTCTAATTTTTTAATAAGCATTTTTAACTCTTCCTTAGAAAAAGAATAATCTGCATTATAATAATTATCTAATATTTCATCTAAGCTTGTAAGTAGTTCTTTACTGTCTCCTTTATTTCCATAAATAGAATCTAGTGTATTATAAATTTTTGTCATACTACCTTTAGTATATGCTTCTAAGACTTTATCTTCCCCTACTAACTCACAAAGCAATTTTACCAAAGCTATTTCATAAACATAATTTTCATATTCACAAAAAGGAGTTAAGCCAAAGTACTCATTCATTAGTAATTCAGTCATTCCTTCTGTTAAAAAATGGCATTTAGTGATAAAAGAAACATCACTTGTAAAAAGGCTATGAATTTTTTCGTGTTTTAATACTTCATCATTATAATCATTTTCCCTATCCAAATATATGCTTATACTATTAGTTAAAAAGAAATAATTACCAATAACAGCTTCATCAAAAATGTCTGGTCTTTCAACATAATTTATTTTTAAATTACCTAAAGTATCATAGAAAGTCTCTTTGTCTATGTAATCGTTATCTCTAATAAGAGGAAGTAAATCAAACATTTCTTTTTTTTGGTCTTGGGTTAAATTACTGTTATTAAAAACGGCATTTAATAAAATATAATCATCTTCATCAGCTTTATTTATAGCTATATCAAGTTTTTCTTCTAATTCAGAAATTATTTCTTTTTTATCTTTTTCACTCATAATTAACTTGTTATTGTGAAAAGGATTAAAGGAAAATAATTTTTCTTTAACAGTATTGGCGGCAATAGCAAAAATTACTAGGTAGGCCATTATCCTAGGTAAATGAAGAGTTGTATCAAATTCACGAAATTCTTTTCTACTTTGAACAATTTTTTTATACTCTTCTTCATCTTTTTTTATTTCATCAATGAGCTTATATAATTCTTCTATACTAAGTTTTTCTGTTTCTTTTATCATAAAGATTCCTCTTTTTAATTGTTTGTTATTCTATCACAAAAGTATTTTCGTTGTCAAAAAAAAGAGCACTCGCTCTTAACTTACTTTTATTTGGTCTACATACCAATGTATTTTAGAAGGCCAACTACTGCCCTCAGCATAACGGGGTCCGATTGTATCAATTGTTGTTAAGCCTACTTTAAAATAATTTTTCTCTAAGTTAGCTATAAAGCCAATGATACCTTCATCTAATGTAGCAAAAGCTTTATAACTACCACCGTTACAACCAGGTGAGCCTTTTTGACCACCAACGTTATTACAAGTTCTAGCTAAAGATGAACAACTTGATTTACAACCAGTTTCATGTAGCATAATCGCAACCGCAATATAAGGGTCAACTCCTCTCGCTAAGCATTCTGATGCAATCAAATAACCTTTACCAGCTATATAATCATTACCTAAATTACGATTTAGTTTATCAGCTAATTCTTCTAAAGTTAAACCATCATATACTTCAACACGAGGAGGAATTATTACAGAAGATGGCGATGTTTTCATAGTTACTTCGGTTAATACATTATTAGGTGTATTCTTAGTACTACTAACACTTTCTTCCTCTTTAAAAACCATACTCGCACTAGCGGCCATATCTTTAGTATCTATTTCTTTAACTTTTGTAGTATTTTTTATCTTTTGAATAGACTCCTCACTATTTAAAGCTATACCTGTTGATAGAAGTAATATTCCTACTACAAAAATCAATGCAATAGTAATTTTTAAATATCTCATTTATGCACCTCTTAAATAAGTGATTAGACTAATTTTAACAAATTTATCAGTAAAAGTCAAATGAGGCAAAACGCTCTTTTTATATATTATATGTTAAAAAAATTAGTTTATTTTAAAAGTTCTAGGACTATATTTATAGACTAAATAAAGAGAAATTACACTATAAAAAATCGTAATAAATACACCTAAAAGACAAAAGCCTAAATAATTAAAGGAAAGAGTTGTTGCGAAGTAACAAATCATGTAAGTAATAATACTAACTACAGAATAGCTCACTTTTCTTAGTTGCATTTCACTATTATAGGGCTGTAGTAAATAATAAATAACTAAGTAATGAATAGAAAAAACTATACTTAAAGCTATTATATAAAGACTAATTAAAATATACATATAAATATTTTGTTCATTAGTAATATAAAGTAAAGCAGCATTTCCTAGAATTATCATAAGTGCTGGGAGTAAATTTACTTTGATAAGTGTAGTTAATCTTTTTTTAAAAAGATTTAGTAAAACTTTAGGCTCTCTATAGAAATTATAACGTAACATAGCATGGTCACAATTAAAAAACATCGCTTGGGTAACAATAGCTCCTCTATTTATAAAATACATAATAAAGACAAACCAACCTAAATTATTTTTTAAAAACATTCGCAAATTATTTAAAACATAATTATTATTTAAACCTAGAATTATTAAAAATACATAGATTAAGCCTATTACTACAAAATACTTTTTAGCACTTCTTAGAAGTATCTCTTTATGTCTTTCAAAGAATATAGTATTAAATAAATCATAGCCTTTTTTATTTTCTATTTTTTTACTAGCTATATTAATATCTTTCTTTTTAACTTCAACCATTTGTTGTCTAGTATAAGCTTTAGCTTCTTCTTGATTCATTACTAATTTTTTAGTATTAAGCTTTTTATACATAAGTTTATAATCTTTAATACTTAAAAGATATAGTAAGGAAAAAACACTTAATCCTATAGAGATAAATAAAGTTAAATTTAAAATATTTGTATTTATAAAGATATTTTTTAGAGGTAGAATACTAACTAATAGTAAAGTAATTAAAATAGGAAAATATAAGTAATAATTATTTATCCAAATATAGGAGTATTTTTTATAAAATAATATATTTAAAGCTTCCCCAGTAATACGTAAAAAAAATGGTATTAAAACAAGACAAATTATCGTTGGGATTGCTAGTTTTAAAGAATAATTTAAAATAGTAAAAGATATGATATTTAGAATTAAGTATTTAAAAATATCAAAGAATAAATAACTTTCCATAAACTTTTTAGCATCCATTTTAAAAAGAATAATAGAAAAGTATTTTTTAGAACTAGTATTAAGTAACTTATTATTTATAAAAAAGCCTATTATAGTAAATATAAAATATATATGTATAAATGTTTTAGTAAAATTATTTTCATTTAAAATTACGGCAATTAGATAAATAAATAAAAAATATAAAAGATGTAAAGTGAGTATCTTTATTATTTGATAAATATTAGAAATAATGTTAATTATTGTTTTTAAGTTTCTACTCTTATAAATATCATCAGTTATTAAATCTTTTAAAATAGGTAATCTTCTTATATTATAAATAAAGGCATTTAAAGAATAAGTATTATCTATTTTCAGAGTCATTAGTAGTGTATTAAGCATTTTTCTCATCCTTTAAAGCTTGAATTATTTTATCTTTATATTTTTTAGTATTTAGATTATTCTTTTCAACTTGTTCTAATCTTTCATGATTTAGTATAACTATTTCATCACATAAATCCATAGCTAGTTCTAATATATGAGTAGAAAAAATTATAATATGGTCTTTCTTTAAGTCTTTAAAAAGCTTTTTCATTTCTTCTTGAACAACTATATCAAGAGAAGTTAGAGGCTCATCTAAAAGAATTATTTTGGGATTACTTATAATATTGATAAGTATTTGTATTTTTTCTTTCATACCATGGGAAAAGTCTTTTAATAATTTATCTTGGTCTTCTTTAGCTATTTGAACTAGATTAAAGTAATAATCAACATCAGTGTCTTTTTTATTTATTTCTAAGAAGAATTTTAAAAATTCTTTAGCTGTTAAAAATTCAGGAACAACTGGTGTTGAAACAACGTAGCCAATATCTTTGATGTCTAATCGGTTACGACCAAATTCATCTTCTAAGTAAAAGTAGCCACTATCTATATCAATATCTTCATTTAAAGAGTTAAAAAATGTAGTCTTGCCGGCACCATTTCGACCAATTAGGCCATAGATTTTACCACTTTCAAAAGTGAAGTCAATATTTTTTAAAACTTCTTTAGTACCATAAGATTTAGATAGATTTATTATTTCTAATTTCAAAAAAATCACTTCCTCTTTCTGTATTATAGCAAATTTTTCAGAAGAGAAAAAGTGATAATTTAAGGGATAAGGGTTAAATGGCAAGAGTGAGTATTAATAGCATTACCAATTAGATTGTGAACATAGAAGATACTTGCTTCCACGCCATTACCATTACCACCGCCACGTCCAAACCACGGACCAGTGCGGTTAATAACTAAACTGTAACCATTATACCAATTTGTAGTTTCTAATAGAGCGTGGCCATAACATGCTCCTCCATTACAGGCTGTTTCTAATTTTGCTGATGACCAACCACCTAATGTTGGGTTGGCACTTTTATATTTATTATAATATTTAGCATTTGGTAATTCTACACTTCCTGCTTTACTTCCATTATCATCTAATCCCATAAATCCTGAGTCACCTGTCGCAATTTGTCCATTATGTTCATAAATACCTTGTTCATCATATTCTAATACACCCATTACATATTCATAGGCCCCTCCACTCATATCATATATTCCATATATGTTTCCAGTTGTTGATGCTCCTGGGCCGGCTTGGCCTTGTCCTGTTTCTAAGTTAGTCATGTCATTATATACATACTTCGCATCATTTTCACTTGCATTGGGATTTCCTCCACTATAGCCGGTCTTACTTATATGATTATTTATGTATATTTCTTTATTGATTCCAGTATAATCACTGTTACCATACTTGCCATACTTACTTTGCGATAAGTAGGCAACGGCTCCCCATTCATCATTTTTTATCATGTGTAAATCACCACTCGTTGCATTAAATCCATAGGTATCAGCATAACTTACTTGCATACTTCTTGCCATATAGAAAAAGCTACTTACTGTTTGATTTTTTAAAGAGGATACATCTGGTTTTATAGTTACTTTACTTACATCACATGATTCATTTATACATGATTGTCCATCTGCTAATAAAGTCCCTGTTGTTTCAAATTTTCCGACCCATATACCGCTTTTCTTTTCTCCATCAAAATCAAAGGCTTCATTAGTACGCCAATTTGTTGGTGTATCTCCTGTATATTGAGCTGTACCCGTTTCGGTTACTTTAGATATAAATTTGACATCTATTTCGCCGGGTACGCCTGGACCAAAACCTGCCTTACCATAATAGTTTTTACCATCTTCACTTTTTATTGTATAAGAATATCTTGGTATCCATACCCACATCGTATTTATATAATTCATATCAATTGGTGTTCCAACGGCAGCATTCTTTATTTCATTTCTTTTTTCCGAAACTATTGTTACAGCGTTAGCCCATTTCTGTTCGTTATAATCATACCAATTATCATTTTCATTATTAATATCTGCTTTCTTCCATACTCCATCGGTTTCACTTGTAGCTTCATAATAGACTGGTATCATATTTCCATTTAATTCTGGTGGATTTGGCATATTATCTAAACTTGAACCACTTTGTCCTGCACTTTCTTCTTTTGTTAAACTTTCAAAGATAAAACCTCTATCTAGGCCTCCTAACGTTACAGGATTTTTGGGAATATCTTCGGCATTATGATTAAAGGTTACTCTTAAAGTTACTGTTTCTTTAGAAGTTGCATTTAATAACTCAATATTAGAAAAATCTGTAGTTCCATTAATAGGTGTATTTCCATAATTTACTTCATATACTACATTACTTTTTAATAATTCTTGGTCACTCAAAGCAGTTTTACCACTACCTACAAATGTTAAGTTAGAACTCTTTCCTGTTACATCGACTAATTTAGCCGAAATAGTTCCTGTATTTTCTACTGGTATACTAAAAGTACAAGCATCACCTGGCTTAGTAAATTCTACACTCATTCCAGAAATATTAGTGCCTTCAATATTTCCTATATTGCACTTAGCCATTCCTGTTTCAGTTGTATCAATTTCATCTTCTAAAAATACTACGTCCCATGTACTAGCAGGCACCTTAGCGGTACCTGTTATATTTAATCTTGTTGATAAAAGTGCATAACCTATTGACAAGCCAAGGACCGCAACACATAGACAAGCTATTATAATTAATTTAGTTTTTCTACTATTCATACTTTACACTCTTTTCAACTTTTCTCTATTTGTTTCTTTATTAAGCAGGCATACTTGCCCCACTATAAGAATAGCATTTATGGGGCAAACTTGTCAATGTTTTCTTGAGGCAAAGTTGCTACAATTTAGTTAGGGTGTAAATATGTTAAAAGAGTATCGCTTACGAAAAAAAATTTCTCAAGAAAAACTTGAAAAATTAACAAATATTGATAGAAAAACAATTTTTAGAATAGAAAATGATATAAACATGCCACTTGTTGATAATTTTGGAAAAATTGCTATTGCATTAGATATGACAAATGAAGAAATTGGTAGGGAGATTAGAAATATAGTAACGAAAAAAAACTCAAAATAGAGTTTTTCTTTTTTTATTCTTCTTTTTGCTTCAATATATAATTATAAGAGTCCCTACACATCTGTTCAATTCCTAAAGTTGCTTTCCAACCTAATTCTTCATAAGCTTTAGTAGCATCAGCATAGCAAGAAGCTATATCACCAGGACGTCTATCAACAATTTTATAAGGAACATCAACATTATTTACTTCCTTAAAAGTATTAACTAATTGTAAAACACTATAGCCACTACCTGTACCTAAGTTGTAGGTAAATAAGCCTTTATCTTTCAAGACTTTTTCAATAGCTTTTAGATGACCATTTGCTAAATCAACTACATGAATATAATCTCTTACACCAGTACCATCAACAGTATCATAGTCATTTCCAAAAACACTTAACATTTCTAACTCTCCAGTAGCAACTCTGACGATATAAGGCATTAAATTATTAGGTATTCCTTGAGGATTTTCACCTAAAAGGCCAGATGGATGAGCACCTATTGGATTAAAGTATCTCAGAATCGTAATGGCAAACTCATTATCAGACTCTTCTACATCTTTTAAAATCTTTTCAATCATTAACTTAGTTGTTCCATATGGATTAGTTGTTGATAATGGAAAATCTTCTTTGATAGGCAAAGACTTTGGTGAACCATAAACCGTAGCACTTGATGAGAAAACAAATCTTTTACAATTATGTTTTTGCATAACTTTAAGTAATTTCAAAGTAGAAATTAAATTATTTTCATAATACATAATAGGTTTCTTAACAGATTCCCCTACAGCTTTGTAAGCCGCAAAATGAATAACAGCATCAATTTTTTCTTTAGTAAAAATTTCTTCTAGGGCTTCTTCATTGCAAACATCTTCTTCATAAAAAGTAAAGTCTTTACCAGTTATTGTCTTAATTTTATCAACTACATCTTTTTTAGCATTTGATAAATTATCAATCACAACAACATCATAATTAGCTTCTAATAAACTACAACAAGTATGACTTCCAATAAAACCAAGTCCTCCAGTAACTAAAATTTTCATATTCTTCCTCCTCACTTTTTCAGTAAATTCATCTATAGCATAAAGCATTTCTCTTGTTATATTATCATCAATTGTCTTTTCACTATTAGCTTTAAGTAAAAAGTTTTTTAAATAATCTATATGTAGATAAGAAAGGCTAAAATCTGTTTCTCTTTCTAAGCTATCATAATTAGTTTCTAAAAAATTAGGTAATAAATCTGTAGTTAAAGAATAATAGTAGATTATAGACTTAACATTTTTAGATGAATTAAAATAATTTTTATAAAAAGCAACTATTTTCAAAAATGGTTTAGTAGTTATTTCTAAATCGGTGCCTAGCTCTTCTTTTATTTCTCTATGAAGACACTCTTCTAAAGTTTCATTATCGCTTAGATGACCACCTGGAAATTGATAAGTATAATTATTATAAGCTAGAAGAATTTCATCTTTAGAATTAAGGATTAAGGCTTTTACTCTAGTAACTGTGTAGTCTAAATCTTTTTCTTGTAAATTATCATTATTTATAAATATTTCTTTCATTTTATAACCTCACTCGTAAATGAATCTTTCCCAATATTCTAGGACGTTAGGAGAAACGGTGTTGAAAGCTAAATCTATTTTTTGAGCTAGAAAATTAGCTTTATGCCATACTACTTTTTCTGTATTTAAACAGCTTGCTTTGGTTTGTGTCATCATATATTCAAAAGTAGATGCTCTGTCTTCTTCAGCTGATGTTTGAGCATAATTATTTACAAAAGGTGCATCGGCAGAAAAAGTTTTGTTATAAGAAAGAGTACTATTCACACTTCCATATTTAAAATTAACGGGATTTAAGGTACTCCAACTGTTAAAGTTATCACCTTTTTTCTTTATAAATTTTTCTATGTAGTGAAGTACTTCATGATTAAAACTATCAGCAAAGTCATATTGTAAAGCTACAGAAATATCGGCACGATTGTTAAAGGCATTGGTTGCTCCAGTAACACCAGTTTCTGAATAACTTCTTATTAAATAAAGAGTTAAGGGTATGCCACCATTTTTTATTTCTTGAAAAAAGCCATAGGGATAAAGTTCAATAGTATTAGCTAAGCTATTTAGAGCATTATTAATATTACTTTCATTTGTTTCTACATAAGTAGTAAGTCCACCTACGCGATAATTAGCTGTTTCATTACCATATAAAATGGTTATTCCATAGTTATTTTGAATGGTATTACGCAAATTATTGTTTACTTCACTAAGTGATGGTTTAGGTGCCTCAGGTGTTGCTGGTGTTACATTATAGTTGGGCTTATTTTCATTAGGTGTTGGAACTTCTACGGCATTATTTTCATTTTCTTCTATGAAAGGATTATTGTTATTATTTGGTATAGTTATGTTATTATCATTTTCAGTATTAGGCTGTTCATTAGAAAAAGGCTCTATATTATTAATATCACCTTTATTAGTAATTTTAATTTCTTCTTGATTAGGATTTAAGCTAATACTTTTTTTAGGGTCTACTGATATGTTATTTTCTTCAGTATAAATAACTACACTCCAAACAAGAAGAACAAAAGAAGTGAAAATAAGAATTTTGGCAACTAAAATGCTGTTTATTTTAGACATATTTTCACTTCCTTATGTATTTTTAAGCTACTTTAATGTGAGTTTTATTTTGCTTTTGTTTGTTTAGAGCACTTATTTTTTCATATAAAGCTTCTGATTCTTGTAAATTACCTTCTTTATATAAAGCATTAGCTTTGTTTAGTAGTTCTTCAATATTTTCTTCCTTTTCATCTGTGGTTTTAATATCCTCTTTATTTTCAACTGGTTGTTCTTCTTGCACAGGTGGTTTATCTTCTGATTTTATTTCTTTATCATTTTCTTCATTTGAAATAGTTTTTGTTTCTTCTACTTCATCTGAAGCTATATTAATAACAGGTTCAAATTCTTTTTTAGGCTTTTCTTCACTTACTTTATTATTTAATATTAATTCTTGTTGAGTCATTTTAGATGCTTGTAATTTTTTAAATTGTTTTATATTTACAATAATAGCTTTAGCTGGGTCATTTGTTTCTTTACTTAAGATTACTTCAGGATATTCTTCCTCTTTAACAGTAGTATTTTCCTTGAAAGTTTCTTCATTATTATCTTTTTCTTCTTTTTTTAAATCAGTACTATTATCTTTAGTTAATTTTTCTATTTCTGAAGTAAGCTCATTAGCTTTATTGATAATATTATTTAAAATTAGACTCTTTTCTTTAAAAGTTTCTTCCATATCTTTTCTTTTATTAGCATCTTGTTCTTTAGAAATAGTTTCTTTAAGAGTTTGTTGTTTTGCAGTTTCTTTAGAAATTAAATCAAATAGATAAGCTTTTAGTTTTGTTAGGGAAAAAGGGTTACTAAATTCTTCATTCATAGATATCACCTATTTGCTATTTCCTTTAATAATTCTTGAACGTCTTTCCATTCTTTATCATCTATTATTTCGGCTATATTTATTTTATCACCGTTAGCTATTATTTTAGATACATAGATAATTTCATCATCGTTATCTTCTTTTTCACCTTTAGAATAAACTATATAGGTTGTTTTTTTATCTTTAGAAACTAAATAAGTTACAAGTTCTGCTTCAAAAAGATTTCCATTAGTATCTTCTATTTTGATTATTTCTTTTTCATCCATAATTAAAACAACTCCTCTATTCTAAGTTTTATTATACAATTATTTTCTTAAGAAGTAAATAATCTAACTTATTTTTAAGGAGTTAAGGTAAGATGATAAGGCCTTTACAAATTCAGTAAGTTCTTCTTTAGTAGTAAGATTAGAAATACTAACGCGTAAACTTGTACTAGCTCTTTTTTTATCATTATATAAAGCTAATATAGCATCAGAATAGTCACCTTTTGAACAGGCTGTTTTTGTTGATATGTAGATGTCTTTAGTTTCAAGAGCATGAAGCATTGTTTCTGATTTAATGCCATTTAAGGAAAAATTTACTATATGTGGTAAGCAATAGTCGTTACTGTTAAGAACTACATCTAGGCTTTGCAAATTTTCTTTTAAATAATTAGAAAGTTCTTTTACATATTTTTTCTTCTCATCTAGAGAATCTGTAGCTAGACGAAGAGCTTTGGCCATAGAAACTATTAGAGCAGTAGCCGGAGTTCCACTGCGATAAATGGTTGTAGATGCTCCACCGTGAATTAAGGGTTCTAAAGAGATATTTTCTTTTTTTATTAAAGCTCCTATACCTTTCATACCATAAAATTTTTGGGCAGAAAAACTAGCTAAATCAATGCATGTTAAATCAATATTATCTTTACCTATAATTTGAGTTATATCAGAATGAAATAAAACTTTAGGATAATCTTTTAAAATTTCGCCTATTTTTTCAACAGGTTGTCTAAGTCCTGTTTCACTATTAACTGCAGTAATAGATACTAAAATTACTTCATCATCAAGCTTTGACTTTAAGTCAGATAAATCAACAAGACCATTTTCATCTAAATTTACATATTCAACAATAAAGCCATTTTCCTCTAAAAAAGGAATTTCTTTAAGGATAGAAGAATGTTCAAGATGCGTAGTAATAATTTTTTTACCACGATTTTTATATTTAAAACAAATACCTTTAAGAGCCATATTATTAGCTTCAGTTGCTCCACTAGTATAAATAATTTCATTTGGTTTAATGCCTAAAATATTAGCAATTTGCAGAGTACTTGCTTCAATTAATTCTTTAGCTTCAAAACCTAACTTATGTAGAGAATTGGGGTTTCCTATGTAATTGGTAGTTACCTTTACAAAAGTATCTAAAACACTTTTTTCAACAGGTGTTGTGGCACTGTAATCTAAGTATATCATTTTATCACCAGTTTCTTATTTTTTGTCTTTATCAATTTTGTATAAATCATAATTTAATTTAGCGACGGCTAATTCAATAGTCATTAATTTTTCACTATCATTTAAATTAGTATTTTCTATTAATGATTTATATATAGCATCCGCAGCATTTATAATATTATCTTTGTTTTCTAAAAGATTTATCTTGTCTAACATATAATCCATTTTATCACCACACTAATTTATATATTTTTTTAATAAGTCATTAAGCATATCCATTTTTTTATCCATATCAAGCATTTCTTCTGCACGAAGTAACATTTCTTGTTCTAGGGGCTCGGGTATAGTACTTGGTAGTTTGTAACGAAGTTTATGGTCGATACTAGCCCAACAATCCATCGCAACTGTTCTAATTTGAATTTCTGCTTCTATGTATTCTGTTTTATCAAATAAATGAACAGGTACTAAAATATTTATATGATAACTTGTATAACCTGAGTCTTTAGGATTTTTTATGTAATCGCTTTCGTTTTTTACGATGAATTGTTTTGATGATTTGATTATGTCTACTATTTTATAAACATCTGAGATAAATGAGCAGACTATTCTTACTCCTACCATATCATTGATGTATCTAACTAAGTTACTAACAGTAAGTTCTAGATTCTTTTTAGCTAATTTTTTAGTAGCACTTTCCATAGTCTTAATACGATATTTAATATGTTCTACTGGATTGTAGCCATTATTAAACTCATATTCATCAATTAAAATAGATAGTTCTGTTTCTAATACTTTTTTAGCAAAACTATATTTAAGCATAACATCTTTCAAATCATTTTCATTATTAAAAGGCATTAAACCCCTCCTATTTATTAGTATTTTGATAATAATCTCTTTCTTGAATAGATAAAGATACGTCTTCTAAGTCTTCAGGATATTCTTCATCAACAAGTGTTTTTTCTATTTTTAAGACTAATTCTTTTAAGGATAAAACATTTTTGTAATCGATGTTGTAGTTGTTTAGTACTTCTATTTCTTTGGAAGTAAGCATTATTTTTCCGACATCAACGAGCATATTTTTTAATATATCGTTTTTCATTTCTTTTAGTATTTTGTTATTCATAGTACTCCTTAAAATTTTTCATTAGAAAGACTATGCTTACTTACAAACATAGCCATTATTTTTTAAGTGAGTCATAAACTCGCCTTCAGTATATTTGTCATTTATTTTTAGGGTTACAACATCACTACTTTTGGTATTAGAATTTATTTTTATTTGTAAATCAGCATTTTCTATAAAATCAATGTTGTTTAGTATTATAGTTTCATCTTTATCTACTGTGATTTTGACAATTATTTCATCTTCAGAAACAATTATTTTCTTTTTGTTATTTAGATATTCATAAGCTTTTTCTAAGGAAGCTTTTAGATAATTTATGGTCGTGTCGTTTTGATATTTTTCGGGCAAAGTTATGGTTTTAGTTAATTCCATTTTCGTTATTTTATTGCCAGAAAATGTTGTTAAGAGGGTTTCTTTAATCGACACTAAAGCATTTGTTGTAGTTGTCTTTTCACATTCAACAAGGGGTTGCTTAATGTTTATAAATAAATAGACAATTATAATTAAAATTAAAAGCGTTAAGATTATTGGCAAGATTCTATTCTTTGTTTTCATAAATCCACCTCTACTTATATTTTATTATAATAATTTTAATTATATAAGTCAAATCAAATGACTAGTGATAGCGTAAATGACTGGTGATAGCGTAAATGTTGTTAATTTTTGATTATGTTAGTAAAATGATATAATCAAAATGAAGATTAGAATGGAGAAATTAAGAATGAAAGAAAAATATGAAATTATTTATAAGTATAGTTTGAATCTAGAAACATATTAATTTTTATTAACTTTTATGTCTATTACATTGTTTTATTTTTAGTTTCACAGCAAAAATGAAGACTTTCAGTTTTCTCAGAGGGAAATCTAAATAACAATAATAATTTAATTTGTTAAAAAAAAATTATTGTTTCCAACAACACTATAATTTTATTTCTAAAACACTAGTATTAATAAGTTACCTCTTTTTAAAACTAATTTTTTTTAAATCTGAAGCCACTTCATCTAAAACCTTCTCATAATCTTTTTCCCCTAACCCATCTTTGACACTTGTTCTAAAAAAACACACTTCAAAGCATTGATATTGCTTGTTTTTTTTGCAAAAATAATTATTGCGTACCTGTCATATAAAATAATTAAATTATTGAAACTAAACATATGATAATAATAGTTATTTCTTTTATTTATCACGATTTTACAAATGACTATAAATGATTAACTAAAGATAATACAAAGAAGATTTTAAATTTGAATCCTATAATAATACCATTTAAAGGGGTAATATTTGTAGAACATAAACAGTAGAAAAGTGAATTTACATCAAGAATTTGGCTTAAAAACGAGCTTTTAGCTAATTTCTAAAAAAATTAAAATTTTTTTCAAGTATTCAAGGTACGCAACTTTTTTTAGCAAAAAAAGCTCTCATTTTTTCCTTATTTTTCAATGGTTTATGAGAGATTTTTCATTCAACAACTGTCAAAGACAAGATTAATAAGTTACCTCTTTTTAAAACTAATTTTTTTTAAATCTGGAGCCACTTCATCTAAAACCTTCTCATAATCTTTTTCCCCTAAAACATCGCTCATAATTCTTAAATAACTTTCATAACGTTCTATATTTATAAAACCACCGGCTACGCCTTGTTTAACAATACAAGAATCATATGGCTCATTAAAATGAAGACAATCTTTGTATTTGCATTTATCTTTCCAGTTTTCAAATTCAGGAAAATAATCTTGAATTTCACTTGGATTAAATGTTGAAACATCTAAACTTCTAATACCTGGAGTATCTATTATTGAAGAGTTATCTTCCCATACATAATATTTTGAAGTTGTTGTAGTATGTCTTCCTCTTTTACTTTTATCACTTACATGACTTGTTTTTATTTCATCATCACCCATTATTGCATTTGTTAATGATGATTTCCCCACTCCACTATTTCCAACAAATATAGCTTGTTTATTTAGTAATTGAGCTTTTAATTCATCAATACCTATATTACTGTATGTAGATGTTTCAATTACAGTAATACCGAGGTCTCTATATGTTGATAAAATTTTTTCATCTTCTTCTGTTTTTAAATCACATTTATTTAAACAAATTATCGCAGGAATATTACTGTTTTGTAGAATCATTAAATATCTATCAATAAATTTAGGATGTAATGGAGGTTCTTTAGCAGCAACAACAATTACGGCTAAGTCAACATTTGAAGCAATATTTTTTGTTGACCCAACATCATTTAATCTAGTACTATCTTTTTTAGTTCTAGATAATATAGAAGTTCTATTTACTAAATGCTTAATTATATAGGTATCATTTATTTTTTCTATATCTACTTTATCACCAGGAAAAACAACTTGATTACAAACTAAATTAATATCTTTTCTTAGTTTAGCTAGTACTACTTCACCATTATAAAGTACATAAGCATCATCATATCTAACCTCTATAACAACTCCATAGTTTTCGCAAGTATCAATTAAAAAATTATCTACTGTTTCATTCTTCTTACCAAAAGCTCTTTCTTTGGCTCTTTGCTTCTTTTCAATACTTTTTTTAGTTTTAAAGCTATCATATGCATTATAGTGTGGCATAATATTCCTCCTTCGCTATATTATTTTTTTAGGTTTTGCATAAATCATTGTATTTTTAATTGCTAATTCATAAATTTTACTAGTAAAAATATTTTTCATCACTTCAGGAATCACTAGCAACATTATATCACTATTTTCTTAATTTTAATACTTTTGAAACAAATTCTTCATTATTGTTATTACATAATTCTTGAGCCAAACATAAATTTCCTTCGTTTTCTATATATTCATTTAACAAAATTTTTCCATCAGCTAATTTTCCAATTTCTAATCCTGGCTTTGCCAAAAATAAACAAGGATATACATTGTCATCTGGAGTAACAACTACCATATCTCTACCAGCAATACAGTCAAAATGACAATTACTATTATTCTTATTTTTCCCAAATAATCCGGACCTATCTATTATTAGTTGCTCTTTTGAATATTTTTTTCTTACTATTAATAGTTGATCAAAAAAAGCACTTATTTGTTCAGAACTTAGTAAATTTGTTGAATTCATATTTCTAGCATTCCCTTGGCTTAGAAAATTAGTAAATTCTATACCATAGGCTCCTAATTCAACAGCTTTGTCGCACATTTTTTCAATCATATTATAATTTTCAGTATTAATTGTTACTAATAGTTTAAATTTCATATCTTTTGCTTTTAAATATTCAATATTTTTTTCTAACATAGAATTATTAATTTTTGATATTTTATCTTGAATACCAAAATGATACGACATTTCGACAATTTCTATTCCACGTTCTTTTAAATAATCTAATATACTAGGATTTTTATATATTTCAAACCCATTAGTCAACATCCAATTTTGATTAACAATTTTATATGAATCAAAGTATTCTTTGTTGACCAAGACTTCTGCGCCATTAATATAAACTTCATGACGTTTTGTTAATATATTTGCCAATTTTTTTAATTCTAAAGGTGTTCTATCTCCTTCATAGCTTATATAACAATGTTTACATCTTTTTATATTACAACTTGAACAAGCCATTAAAATAACTTCTTTTCCTTCATATTCAACCATACTATTCCCTCCATAATAATTTTTCAATAGGTGAAGCAACATCAATTCCATCATCTAAATCATAATAATCAACAGTCTTACCATCTCTAGAAAATGTAATATGCTTGCCTTCCCTTTTTATTATATTTTCTCTTCTAACTTTACCAATTGTAGTATCCATAACAAATCTTGTTGAATTAACCCAAGAAGGAGTATTCCAGTTTACCTCATCCATTATTTTTTCTATTCTACTTACTGAAACTCTATTTACAGCACCATAAGATATTGGGTCAGGTATAAAAATGGATAATGGTCTTATATTTAGTTCATCCATTTTTACTAATAATTTTATTAAAACTTTAGAATTATCATTAATACCTCGTAATAAAGGAAACTGAGAATACATTCTTATTCTAGCTTTTCTAATATCATTTATTTTTTTTTCGACTACTTCATCAATTTCATAAGGATGATTTATATGAAATACAAGTCTTACATTATATTTGCTTAATAAATTTATCATTTCTTCTGTAAAAATAGATGGCTCATATACTATTGCCCTAGTATGTATTCTGATATTCCATTTTTTTAACTCATCTAACGCAAATTTCATATTTTCATAACCAATACTCAATGGGTCACCGCCTGAAAATATTACTTCTTTTATATTTGGTTGTGATTGTAGATAATTTTTCAAAACTAATATTTTATTTTTGATTGTTTCTTTCAAATTACTTTGTTGAAATTTAGACAAATTATAAGTTCTAAAACAATATTGGCAATGGGCAAAGCAAACATCAGTTATGATAAAAACTAAACGATCTTTGTATTTTTGAATTATATAATCGCAATTTTCAACAGGATTATGCTTATCTTCTTCAACATAATCTCTTGTTTCTACACTTGTTTTTAATTCTATCTTATCTTTTACAGGAACTACTGATCTATACAATGGACCACCTATTCCTATTGCATCAATTTCTTCAATTAGTTTTTTCATATAAAAATTGGAAATTTTAATTGGTAATAAATTATCCTTTTCAACTAATTGCTGATATTTCTCTTGTAATTCTTTATCAATTATTTTTTCATCAATCATTATTAATCACCTTATATCCTATTGAATTTTTCTTACTATTAGTTTTCAAAGCATTTTCTACTATAAAATTAATGATATAATCAAATGAATAACCATCTGTCTTAGCACAAGTAATAAATTCACCAGTAGGATGAAAGCTAACTTGAGAATTAACTTCTATCAAGTAATACTTATCATCTTTTTTTCTAAAATCTATTTTGGCATATCCTTTTAAATCTAATTTTTCAGCAATGATTGAAACAATATCTTTTAAAATCTTAAATTCACCATTAGTTGTTTGTATATCAACTGTATCATCTTTAATCGTTTTCATCTCATAATCATAAAATTTTGAATCACAATTTACTATGCATGGTCCTAATGCTCCAATACCTTCAATATAAATCATGCTAAAATCCTGGCCTTCTATGTATTCTTCTACCAATATATTTCTATCATATTTATCAAGTAAAAATAATACTTGTTTTTTTAACTCATCATATGAATTAACTATTGACTTTTCATCTAAACCCATACTGGAACCTTCAGAATTTAGTTTAACAATTACTGGAAATTGAATATTACTTAATAAATTAATATCAGTCTTTTCACAAACACTATATCCTTTTGGACAGTCTATGTAATCTTTTAAAAGATTTTTTACTAAAAATTTATTATGACACATTAATAAATTTGTACTATCTGGACCTGAATAATTATATTTGAATTGTTCTAATATTGCTGCATATACTGATTCTCTCGCTGAACCATAAAATCCTTCACATATATTAAAAACTAAATCTGGATTATATTTGTTTAAATCATCTATCCATTTAAATTCTTTGTCAGCTTCAAATTTTTTTACTTCATATTTTTTTGACAAAACATTGTAAATACTTTCAATAGTCAATTCAGAATCAAACTCTGTTTCATATTCAAATTGGTGTCTATTTAAATTAAATAACATTGCTATTTTTTGTCGAGTAGACGACTTCCATTCTTTTTCCATAAATTATAAACCTCTCTTCCCATTTTTCAAACTTTGTGTGAGGA
>CANQIL010000022.1 GCA_947624045.1 uncultured Bacilli bacterium | reverse complement strand
CAATACATTTATTAATAAAAATCTTTTGTTCTTCATTTGGATAAATTCTAAACTTATATGCTTTATTAATTAACATTTTTCATTCCCCCTAACAATTTAATAATAATACAAACGTTTGCATTTGTCAATAGTACAAATTGTGAAATTTATGTTCCTAAATTAAATTTGATTTTTCTACAATACCTATACCACTAAGTGGCAAAGCTGTTGAATATATTTGTCCAAAGTATAAGGTTGAATTTGAAGCACCAATTGAAATGGCAAAAGAATTTGAACAAGAAGATATATTGAATGGATTACCAGCTTCTACTCCTCATTATACAATATGTCCAAAATGTAAACATAATAAGTGTGTACCTATAGATTATAAATCTATACGGGAATTTCATCACAAATATAAAGGTTAAAAAATTCATTCTAAGTGCAAAAAAGCAGGATAATCATATATAACAATTGTTCGTTATATATGATTATCCTGCTTTTTTGCATACTTTTGTTCTACAATAGTACTTTTCTAGTGTGGACTATGAATTTCCTATTGTACAAAAAAATACTTGCCCTAGAGCAAATATTTTATTAAGAATTATCTAAATTGGCAACAAGAACCACATTGAACATTACTTACTGTATTTTCTTCAGAACAAGTATATTGTGGTCTATATGTATGTTTATAAACATGATGATTAATTATTCTTGTATGTATTGGGCAAACATGTGGTACTTCATGAACAAAAGTTCTGTGAATGCATCTTTCTTGAACTCCTTCATTGATTGCACCCATCTCTACGCCGCCATTATAATTCATATTCATATTAACATCAACATTCATATCATTATCAACGACATTGTTATTTCCAATAACTGAAGAATCAAAATTAGTCATATTACTTTGATCAAACATAATATAAATACCTCCTCTAATTTATACTATGTTTAAAAATAATTTAAGACACTAATAAAGCCCACTAATTATATTATTTTTCCACTTAATTCGCTAGTATTATCATCTAATATTTCTTCTTCTCTAACCATTGATAAAACAGGATTTATTTCAATATCTTCTTGGACTTGTAAAATATTACTAGTAGGTATTTGTAAAGAAGTAAGTTTAGAATTCAACTCTCCATTACAAAGACAAGTATTACTCTTTTTTATTCTATCATAAGAAACATCCATAGCCTCTTTGTTATCAAACAATATATAAGTACATTTATCATAATCTTTATTCCAAGAAAATATTTGAAAAGATTTATCTTCCTTATTTTTTTGTTCTTGTTTTATAAGAACAGTATCATCAAGCATTACACAAGTAGAATCTGTCTCTAAATCACCAACTACTTTAAAAGTAGATAATTCTAAATTACCGCCATCATCTAAAGTAACATCTGAAATAGCACTTCCTAAATATCCTGATTTTACATCATCACCAGTTGCTTGATATAAACGATAAAATTTATTTAGTCCATTTTCAAAGCGACCACCATTATATGCTTCTTTTGCATCAATAATATTCATACTTAAATTCCTCCTACTACTTAAAATGGTAATTTCATATTGCCATTAGTAACTTGCTTCATCATTCTTTTCATTTGGTCAAACTGTTGCAGTAAACGGTTAACTTCCTGTACACTTCTTCCACTACCTGCAGCAATTCTAGTTTTTCTACTTGCTTTTATAATATCTGGATTTCTTCTTTCTTTAGGTGTCATCGATAAAACAATTGCTTCAATATGAGCCATTTGTTTAGGGTCTATTTTTACATCAGTCAAACCCATCTTTTTAGCTCCTGGTAACATCTTTATCAAATTTTCTAAAGGACCAAGCTTTTTCATTTGCTTTAAGGTTGCTAGAAAATCTTCTAAATCAAACTTACCTTGTTGCATTCTCTTAGCTGCTTTTTCAGCTTCTTTTTCATCAATTGCTTCAGTTGCTTTTTCGACTAAAGAAATTATATCCCCCATACCAAGAATTCTTCCAGCCATTCTTTCAGGGTCAAAGCTATCAAGTCCATCTAACTTTTCTGAAACACCAATAAATTTAATTGGAACATTAGTTAAATGTCTTACTGATAAAGCAACACCACCTCTAGTATCACCATCAAGTTTAGTAAGAATAACACCAGTTAGTGGTAATTTATCATTAAAGCCCGTTATTACATTTATAGCATCTTGTCCCATCATAGCATCAATTACTAACAAAATTTCATCAGGATTAATTTCACTTTTAATATTATCAAGCTCATCCATTAACTCTTCATCTATATGTAATCTACCAGCGGTATCAATTAAAACATAATCATAACCGTTATCTTTAGCATATTTAATAGCATTATTAGCTATCTCAACAGGATCCTTTTTTCCCTCTTCATACACTTCTATATTTAATTGCTTACCTAGTTGTTTTAATTGGTCAATAGCTGCTGGTCTATAAACATCACAAGCTACTAACAAAGGTTTTTTATTATGCTTTTTTCGTAAAAAATTAGCTAACTTAGCAATCGTGGTTGTCTTACCTGAGCCTTGTAAACCAACTAACATTAAAGTAGCTGGATTTCCTTTAACATTTAATTCTGCACTTTCGCCACCTAATAATTCTGTAAGCTCATCTTTAACTATTTTAACAAACAAATCACCTGGATTTAAACTACTCGCAACTTCTTCTCCTAAAGCTTTTTGTTTTACATTATTAGTAAATTCTTTTACAACTTGATAATTAACATCTGCTTCTAATAAAGCTAGTCTAATTTCACGCATCATATCAGAAATATTATCTTCTGTAATTTTTCCATAGCCTTTTATTTTATGTAAGGCATTTTGTAATCTATCGCCTAAACTTTCAAACATTTTTTGCATCACCACAATCATTATATCAAAAAGAAAAAAGTAGTGCAAATCACTACTTAAGAAAAATCAGGACCTAAATCATCATCAGTATCATCTAAAGTCAAATCAACAGTTGGTGCAGTAGCTGGTGTTGCACTAGGCGCAGGAGTAGAAGTAGTTGGAGTAGTTGGCATATTGCTTTGACTACCATTATCAGTAGTAATCTCAGGAATAGCCGAAATAATAGAAGGCTCACTTACTGCATTTACTTCAACACTTATCTGTGGCTCGGTTACTTGAGCATTTTCCGCACTTTGTGCATTTACTATTTGTGGTTCGTCTGGAACATTTTGATTAGTAGGAGCTACTTCATTTACTACTGGACTAGCCGTAACCTCCGGTGCAGTTGCAACAGCACTTTGACTAGCTACTTCACTAGTAGCAGGGTTAACATCCGGTGCTCCCTCACCAACTGGAACAACGGCATTAACACTTTGCACATACCCCTCACCATTCCAAATATTAACAACATCACAGTTACTACTAAGTGGTGATGGATTAGGCATTTCCATTTTTACAATTAACGGTATTCTAAAAGCCATACCAAATCCTAAACAAGTACCAGACTGCAACGTCTTTTGCTTCTCAACAATTTCATCACTAATATTAGGAACCATTTTTCTAATATAATCAACATCAACAGGGTGATTCATTTTAAAAATCAAAAAGTTAGAACACTGAGAAATAACGGTATCACTCAATTCAACCGGTCTTTGGGAAATAAGCCCTAGAATAACACCATACTTACGACCTTCCTTAGCAATTCTTTCAAAGATATTATATCCAATTAAGAATCTGTCTGTATCATTTTGAATATATCTATGCGCTTCTTCAACAACTATATGAAAAGGAATACTAGCTCTATTCTTCAAAGCTTTAGCAAACTCAAATACAAGTCTAGAATAAATCTTTGTAATTACCTTAGCAAAATCATCATCAACATCATCTAAGTTAAAATTAACAATCTGATATTTATCCCCATTATTAATTAGAAGTGAAGATAAATAACTCTCTAAAGACACATAATTATCAACATTAAAGTATTTAGCATTTTCTCCTACTATTAATGAGTGAAGTCTAACTCTAATAGTAACGGCATCACCATAAGTATTAGCATTCCTCAACCAACCTTCACTAATCAAAGTAAAGTTTAAAGCTTTCTCCAAAGTATCTAAGTTATAGAAGACACCTCCATGTGGCTCATAATCATCAAACTCTTCTTTTATAAATGAAGTTACATATTCTGTTAATAACACACTTTCTGAAAAGTTACCTGAGTTATCAATTAAAAAACATTCTCTAAACTTTCTTTCATATCCAATACCTTTAACTGGTGCCTCTAAGTTAAATTCTGGTGTTGAACAACTTGCTAATATAGAAAAAACTTCATTTCTTTTATTAGGCGCTGTTTCATTAGTATAAAGAATAGTCATTATAGCTTTCGCAATCAAGTGATTCTTATATGCATTCGCATCCATATCTTCTTGAGAAAATACTAAAGCTAATTTCAACATTCTCTCAATTATTGGTAATTGTGAATGATTAGTTACTTGTAATAATAAAGCTAAGTCCGTTGCATTTAACAAATAGATAGGTAGTCTTAACTTCTCTCCTACTCCATCTACTTCATTAGTTGATATAAAACGATAATGATAATTAGAATTAATTTCATTCAAGTTTCTAAAAGCATTATAATATTCACCAGATGAATCAAATAACAAGATATTTGCTTTATAAGGGTCAAGTCTAGCATCACTAAACATATTTTGAAAAAGTCTTGATATACCACAACTCTTACCACTACCAGAATTACCAAATATAGCAAAGTGATTACTAAAGAAATTATTAACATCTAAGTACACTGGATAATCATTATAAAATGGACTAACTCCTAATTTCATAAAACCTTTCGTATCTGTACCAGTAATCATAGGTATTTCTTCTTGCTTTATAACTCTAATTTTTGCATCTAATGAGGGTTTTCTAATCGTACCACCTATTAACTTACCATTAACTATTTCTCCTAAAAATCTCGCTTTAACAATATTTCCATCTAAGTCATCAACTTCGCCCAATACTTTTTTTACATTATCCTCAAATACTAAATGCATATTCATCAAGTTCATTGTAACTTCTGCATCTTCTTTTAATTTAATATTTGCTGAATGGTCACTAATATAAATTATTTTATCAAACATATCTATCCCCTCTATTCTACTATAAATAAAATTATACTCGTTTTTTGTTGATTAGACAAGGACAAATTAAAACAACTCATCTAACTCTTTAAAAATATCTTTATCCTTTACTTCAGCTTTGATTTTTTCTATTTTTCTTTTTTTATCTAATAGTAAAAGCTTATCTTCATATTCTTTTAATTTTTCTAAAGTAATATGTAATTGTTTAAATACTGCATTCCTACTTACTTTATAATTTTCAGCCATCTCACTATAACTTAAATTATTAAAGTAATAATCTTCAAAATACTTCTTCTGCTTATCCGTAAGTAAACTCCCATATAAATCATATAATTCATTATAATAAAGCATCTCTTCCATCTCAATCACCTATTACCATTAATAAATCCATAACTAACAACACTACTCCAAATATCAAATAAAACATACAAGCTTTAGTATTTTGATAATACTTTTCTGTATTATAAGCCATTACAATAAGTCCCACTCCCAAGAATAATTCTAGTAAGTAAAAATATTTTTTACCTACAAACAAAAACATTATTAAAAAGACAAAGACTACTACCATCAAAGCTAATTGTAAATACAAACTAAACTTTTTCATATTTACATCATATCCTTAAATAGCCCATAAATATATTTTTCTATATCAAAAACACTTAAATCATCTTTTCCCTCACCTAAGCCTATATATTTAACTGGTAAGCCTACTTCTTCTTTGATTGCTAAAACGATTCCTCCTTTAGCTGTGCCATCTAATTTAGTTAACACTATCCCAGTAATATTAGTTATTTCTTTAAATGCTTTAGCTTGACTAATTCCATTTTGTCCAGTAGTAGCATCAAGTATTAATAAAGTTTCATTAGCTCCTCCCTCAATAAAGCCATCTATTACTTTATTAATTTTTTCTAATTCTTTCATTAAATTAACTTTATTTTGTAATCTACCAGCTGTATCAATTAAAACAACATCATACTCATCATCTTTAGCTTTCTTTAACCCATCAAAAACAACACTAGCTGGATCACTACCCTCTTCTTTTCCATAAAAGCCGACATCTATTTTTTCTGCCCATTCTTTTAATTGTAAATAAGCTCCAGCTCTAAAGGTATCAGCTCCTACTAATAAGACTTTTTTACCTTCATTTTTCATTTTATAAGCAAGTTTCCCAATCGTTGTTGTTTTACCAACACCATTAACACCTACAAACAAGATAACAGTAGGTCCATTAGTATTATAATTTATCTTACTACTTAATACTTGGTCATTAACATAGATTATAAATAACTCATCAACAATAATTTCTTTTAATTCACTAGTATCAGTAATACCCTCTTTACTAACTCTCTTTCTAAGTCTATCAATAAAACTCATAACTGTATTTACACCAATATCAGCCATTATTAAGATTTCTTCTAACTCATCAAAAAACTCATCATTTACTTTACTATAACGATTAGTTAAACTAACTAATTTAGATACAAAACCCTCTCTAGATTTACTAAGACCTTTTTCATATCTTTTAACTTCTTTTTCTAAAGTCGTTTTTTCTTTATCTTCTTTTTTTATTATTTTAGGATTTTCTTTTTTTACTTTTTCTTTTTCTAAAACTACTTCTTTTTTATGCTCTTCTTCAACTTCTTCAACTTCTAAAGTCTCATTATCTTCCAAAGTCTCTTCTAAAGATTCATTATCTTCTTCTAAAACAACCTCTTCACTATCTTTTTTAAACATTTCTTTTATTTTACTAAATAATCCCATCTAAATCACCTAATTAAAGTATATCATAAAAAAAAGCTATTCACTAGTAAATTATCTGAACAGCTTATCTTTTAAAATTATTAAAATCAATTACTTTAATTTTTTCTTTATGACTTTCTCTATTTAATTTTCTTTGTAAATTATCTTTAGCTTCTACTCTTACACTTTCATAAATCCTATCACAATCCATAATAGCTTTAACGATATCATCTTTATTAACATATTCGTGTTGATTATAAAGTGCATAAGCAAAAGCTTTTTCTATAATTAAAATTACTAAATCTGGATTACTACTTCTATCAGTATATATTCTTTTAGCTTTTTCTGTCGTATTAACTATCTCTTTTAAAATAGTCATTTTCTCTTTTTCACTATTTAGAAATTTTATATTATAATTTTTTTCAAACTTCAAAATGACCTCATTCATTATTTTAAATAATAATTCATTATCAGGCTCTTTTATATCTAGTCTTTCAAATCTTCTTTTAAAAGCTGAATCCCTTGTAATAATTTCATCATACTCTTCTTTAGTAGTAGCCCCTATCATTTTAATATTACCTCTACCTAAGTAAGGTTTCAATATATTAGCAAAGTCCAATGTCGCATTAGACCCAGCTCCTAAGCCAAAAACAGTATGTATTTCATCAATAAATAAAATAATATTCTTATCACTTTCAATTTGTTCAAATAAATTTTTAACTACTTCTTCAAAACTACCTACGTATTTACAACCACTAACTAAATCATTAGTGTTAATAGAAAGTATTTTCTTATTTTTTAAAGCATCTGGTACCTTACCTCTTTGTATATCATAAGCAAGCCCCTCTACAATAGCTGTTTTTCCTACTCCTCCCTCACCTACTAATATTAATGATTTATCTTTAGTAAGTAATGATACTTTAGCCTTTTCAAGTTCCTTTTCTCTACCAATTGCAGGATTACTATCAAAATGTACATCAGTTAAATACTTACCATAATTTTCTAACAAGCTACTAGAATTATCATTATTCTTTTTATTTTGATTAACATTTATAAAAGTAAAAAAATTATCAGAGTACTTAGTATTTAACTTATCTATTTTTTCTTTTATAAATGGCACTTCTTTAGCCTTAGCTTGTTCTATTTCATTTGCTTTTCTAGCTATCATTTTATAAAATGCTTTTTCATCAGCAAAAGGAGAACATTCTTCTAAAACACATGGTAAAAATAAATTAATAAGATTAGAAGCACTATAAGTAGTATCATACATTGATACTAATAACCCCTCTGTAGATAAATATCCATAATCATTTAACATATCTTTAATAATAATTTCTAAGTCTTGACTAATTTCTTCCTTGTTATTATGAAAAATTAATCTCGATAACTGAGTAGCATCAAATACATATTCCTCTTCATCATTATCTATTAATATTAAATTAAGAACACTCTCTAAATCAATATTAAAGTCTTCAAGCATCTTTTTAGCGCCACAATCTACATAAAACATCGCTACCAAAATACTTAAAAGTTTTTTATCGTTTTTACTAATATAATCACTTAAAATACTTATATCATTAGCTTTTAAATTAACTCTTATATCTAACTCTTTAAATATTTCATACAAAGCAGTAGCCTTATTAAGAACCATTAACGTATTTTCAGATATATCTTCTTTATTTTTAAACATATACCTCTCCCCTTAAGAATGCTCATATTGTATCATAATTTTTAATTCCAGTAAAGTAGACAAATCAAAAAAAATGTAGTATAATTTGAAAGTCAGTTCTTTATAAACAAAAAGAAAGGAGTTTGTATGAATAAAGAAACCAATGAAACACAAATAGTTGTTTTAGGTGGTTTAGGAGAAGTCGGAAAAAATATGTATTGTGTAATGCATAAAGACGCAATTGTTATTATTGATGCCGGAGTTAGTTTTCCTGAAAGTGAGCTTTTAGGTGTAGACTATGTTTTACCTGATTTTACTTTCTTAAAGGAAAATGAATCAAAGATAAAAGCTTTATTAATTACGCATGGTCACGAGGACCATATTGGTAGTATACCTTTTTTATTACAAAGTATAAATATACCCGCTATTTATGCGCCTAATCATGCTAAAGAATTAATAGCTGTAAAATTACAAGACAAAAACATTAGATATGACAATTTGTTTGTCTATACCGACCAAACTAGACTAAAATTCAAAGATATTGAAGTTGAATTTTTTAGAACAACGCACTCTATACCTGATTCTCATGGTATAAGTATCACTACTCCTGATGGTACTATTGTCACAACAGGAGATTATAAATTTGATTTAACCCCAATAGGACCTATGGCTGATTTATATAAAATGGCTACATTAGGAAAAAAGGGTGTAGATTTATTAATAGGAGATTCTACTAATGCCCTTAATGAAGGTTTTTCAAGCAGTGAATCTGTTGTTGATGAAACACTAAGTGAAATGTTTGATAAGTGTAAAAACTCTCGTATCATCATCGCAACATTTGCTTCTAATATTTATCGTGTTAAACATATTTTTGAAACTTGCTACAAGCATAATAGAAAAATATGTATCTTTGGAAGAAGTATGGAAAATAATATTAATATTTCTCTAAACGGTGGCTATATCGACCATAAAGAATTATTAATTACACCTGAAGAAGCTAATAATTTAAAACCAAATGAAGTAACTATTCTTTGTACTGGTAGTCAAGGAGAGCCCCTAGCCGCTCTATCTAGAATATCAAATGGTACTCATAAACAAATAAGACTTCGCCCCGATGATGTAGTTATCTTTTCATCAAGTGCCATACCTGGAAATGCTCTAAGTATTTCCAAAACAATCAATAAATTAGTCTTAAAAGGTGTTAAAGTATATACCAATAGTTACTTAACTGACTTACATACATCAGGACACGCTAATGAAGAAGAAATAAAATTAATGATACGCTTAATTAAACCTAAATATCTAATGCCTTTCCATGGCGATTATCGTATGTTAAAAAAGCAAGCTGATATCGGTATTAATTGTGGTATTCCTAAAGAAAATACTTTTATCTTAAAAAATGGTGATACTTTAATTATGAAAAATCATTCCATCACAAGAGGTCCAAGTTATTCTGGAAATGATGTCTATGTAGATGGTAATAGAGTAGGTGAAATAGGTAGTGCTGTCATAAAAGATAGAAAAATTATGTCTAATGATGGTATCTTAGTAGTAATAATAAATGTTAATATGAAAAAAAGAGAACTGCTAATTAAACCAAATATTACTACTAGAGGATTTATTCTTGTTAATGAAAATGAAGATTTAATACGTAAAATAGAGAATAAAGCTGAGTATATCATAAAAAATGCTTTATTAGACCCTAAGTCTAATTTTGCCAGTCTAAAAAATGATATTACTGAAGGCTTATATCCTTATATTAATTATTTAACAGGAAGAAAGCCTATCATTTTACCTATTATTTTAGATATTAAGAAAGAAAAAGAAGTAGCTGAAATTAAGTAAGCTACTTTTTTAAATTAGATTATAAATATTTTTATTTATGATTTCTTTTAGTTCTTTAACACTACTTTTACAAAACATAGCTATTCTTAAATAGAAATATCTTTCTTTTGAATTATTTATTTTTAATAATTCTACATAATGTTCCCAATCTAATTTATTTAACTCATCGATATATATAGGAAAGCATTGATAAAATCTTTTCATATAATTTACATTTTCTCTAGAAAAAGTTTCACTCATTCCAAAATGATATGAACATAAATCAGAGTATTTTGATATAGCATTTTCATAGTTTTTCTGCTTTAAAGTTACATTTTTGCCAACTTTCCAAAATAGTAAGAGTCGATTATTGATATTATCACCTCCAACTATATTATTAGCAATAAAAAATGTTTTTTAGTTTTTTTTAGGAAAAAAATGTTATTTTTCTTACTTTTTGTATCAAATATTTTTATTATTTTTATACTGAAAAAACCAAACGAAAACTGCCATGGCCGTTAGCATTACCATAAGTGCCACGCGAGCTGAACACTCCTGCAGTAGTATAACTATAGTCAACACCACAGTCACCGCCTCGTAAGGACCATGGCACAATACTCATTAAAAATCCAACATTTTGCCCGTACCATCCTGAAGTTTCTGAAAGACCTTGCCCGTAGCACACTCCTCCATCACATGCTTTTACTGAGTTTTTTAAGTTATCACCTGTTGGCATTGTTTCTATTGTTGTTCCAATTTTATACAGATTATAATATTTGGAATCTGGAAAAGGAATTGGTTGGTCATTTTTAAAATCTACATATGAACTATTTTCATATACTCTTCCAGTAAAGCCCGAATTATATGCAACTGATTCTCCACTCATTGGTGTATCATCTTCATTATAAGCAAGTACTCCCATGACATATTCAAAAGATCCTCCTGACATATCGTATATTCCTGTTATGTTTCCAGTAGTAGAAGCTCCCGGTCCTGCTTGACCTCGTCCTGTACCTAAATTAGTCATATTATTATATTCATACCAATTTGTTGCTGAATTACTAACACTTGGACCTCCTCCACTATGTCCTGTTATAAAATTACTATCATTATTTATATATACTTCTTTATTTGCTCCACTATAATCACTATTTCCATATTTACCATATTTACTTTGTGAAAGGTATGCTACTGCTCCCCATTCATCATTTTTCATCATATGCAAGTCGCCACTAGTTGCATCAAATCCATAGGTACTTGTATTATTAAGTTGCATACTTCTTGCAACATAGAAAAAACTTGCAACCCTTTGACCTCTTAATGATGCCATTCCTGGTATTATAGTTACTTTACTTACATCACAAGCTTCATTTATGCAGGCATTCTGTGAAGATAAATCTCCAGTTGTTTCAAATTTTCCTACCCATATCCCATTTTTCTTTTCGCCTCCAAAGTCAAATGCTTCATTTGTTCGCCAATTTGTTGGAGTGTCTCCTGTATATTGAGCTGTTCCTGTTTCTGTTACTTTAGAGACAAATTTTACATCTATTTCTCCCGGTAAAGCTTGTGTTGGTTTTTTATTGTCAAAGCTAGCTTTGCCAAAATAATTTGTTCCATCTTCACTTTTGATTGTATATGAATATCTTGGTATCCACACCCACATTGTATTTATATTTTTCATATCAATTGTTGTTCCAACTTTTGCGCCTAGTATTTCATTTCGTTTACTTTCAACTACTGTTACGGCATTGGCCCACTTCTGCTCACTATAATCATACCAATTATTATTTTCATTATTTACATCGGCTTTCTTCCATGTACCTGTTGTATCATCTATTTTATCATAATAAACTGGTATCATATCACCATTTAACTCAGGTTTATTTGGTATATTATCTAAGCTTGAACCATTTTGTTCTCCACTTTCTTCTTCAGATAAACTTTCAAAGATAAAGCCTCTATCTAAGCCTCCTAATGTTACAGGATTTTTGGGAATATCTTTGGCACTATGATTAAAGGTTACTCTTAAAGTTACTGTTATTTCATTGTCCGCTTTTAATAAGTCAATATTAGAAAAATCAGTACTTCCATTAATTTGAGTATTACCATAATTAACTTCATAAACTACACTTTTTTGTAATAACTCTTGGTCACTTAAAGCAGTCTTACCACTACCTACAAATGTTAAGTTAGAACTCTTTCCTGTTACATCTACTAATTTAGCAGAAATGTTTCCAGTATTTTTTACGGGTATACTAAAAGTACAAGCATCTCCTGGCTTAGTAAATTCTACACTCATTCCTGAAATACTAGTTCCCTCAATTGTACCTTTATCACATTTAGCCATTCCTGTCTTAGTAGTTTGTATTTCATCTGTTAAAAACACTACATCCCACGTACTAGCTGGAACCTTAGCCGTACCTGTTATATTTAATCTTGTTGATAATAAAGCATAGCCAATTGATAAACCTAAGACTGCTACACAAAGACAAGCTATTATAATTAATTTAGTTCTTCTACTATTCATTTTTTCTAACACTCTTTTCCACTATTTCTATTTTTATCTAACTATAGCATACCCCCCCCCCATTGGGTCTTGTCAAGAAAAACAGAAAAAATGTGCAAAAGCTTTACACATTCTATTTTAAATCTTCACAATTTTAAGTTAAAAAAATTACTTCTTATCTTTTACATTTAAGCATTCTATATCTTTATCAAGCTTACTTATAAAATTATAAGAATTAGCATGACTAGCATGTCCTTTACAAGAATTGACACTTTTAATGAATTTCTCATAACAAAACTTATCATTAGCAATAAGCTTTTTCCATAACTTAAATTTCTTCTTCATTTTCTTTTTATAACGTTTTCTAAGTAATATATGTGTTTCAAAAATCTTATAACCACAAAAATCAATACCTGCCTTACTTAAAAAATATTTACTTTTATCATTTAATTGTAAATTTAATCTATCATGTAAAAATACACTTATCAAATTAAATATTTCTTTAGCTTTTTCTTTATTAGGAACTAATATAACAAAATCATCCATATAACGTACATAATGTTTTATTCTTAACTTTTCTTTAATATAATGGTCTAATTCATTTAAATATATATTAGCAAAATATTGACTAGTAAAATTACCTATTGGAATTCCAATATCTTGTCCATCATCTAATATTCTTTTACTAAATTCAATAAGCTTTTTATCAGAAATTTTTCTTTTTAAAATATCTAATAATATCTTTTTATCTATACTATAGAAATATTTTTTACATCACATTTTAATACATAATAGTTACTATATATTCTTTTCATTTTACGCATTTTTTTCTGTAAAGAATAAACAGCAGCATGAGTACCTCTACCATCTAAGCAAGCATATGTATCAATAATAAATCTCTGACAAAAATAAGGTTTTATAAATTCTTCTACGTACCATTGATGAACAATTCTATCTCTATATGGCAATGATTTTATTAATCTTTCTTTTGGCTCATAGACAATAAAAGTACGATATTCTCCAAAATAATATTTTCCTTCCTTAATATCATCAATTATTCTTATTATATTAGTTTCTAAATCCATTTCAAAAAGAACAATCTCTTTTTTATTTGCTTTACCCTTTCTAGCTCTTATATGAGCTTCAAGCATTTTTTTAAAAGTAAGTTTCTCATAAAAACATTTTTTTATTGTTTTAGACATGAATTAATCCAACCACCTAAAGATTTACAAATATTATTAATTTTTCTACTCCAAGCTTCATAATTTTTTACATTAATATACTTCTTTTTATAAGAAACTCTTGCCAATACTTTTAACATTTTTAAATTAATATCTAATTTATTTAAATACTCAAGTTTTTCTTTTTTCTCAAAAGCTTTGTAAGCATACAATATATTTTCCATTCCATCATATAAATATTTTTTTATAATACTAACTATTCCTTGTTTTGTGGAATTAGGATATTTTAGGGTAATCATTTCTATATAAGCAATAAAATCAATATATACTTGATATATCTTTGTATCTTGAACTTCTTTTTTCATAATAAAATAAATTCCTCTCACAATATTAACTTTTTAAAAAGAAAAACAGTCCTATTTGGTACTGCTTCCAAATATTTGAATTTTCATCATCTTATTACTAACCCAAATATTTTGTTTATTTTTTTATCTATTTAATAGATAGGTCATAAGTTTCTAAAATAAACATCACAATTAAGTCCTTGAACTAAATAGCGCAATAGTTTTTTTATTTTACCGCTAACAAATTGTAATGAAGAAATTTCTTTTATATTTTAGTCTGCAAGCACGAGGCGGGCGGAAATGTTGCTGTTAGCTCCACCGGTGTTCCTATTGAAGTTGAACTGGCCTGCCAAAACGCCATTGTTGTAATTGCCGCCACGGTTGAACCACGGGTTCGTGGAGTCGACAAAGTTCGAGTTGTCAGCGTAGAGAGAAGTGCAAAGAACCAAAAAAGTTATTATTTGCAACTTACAACCTACATTTATTTTAATTATACTTTTTGATTAGTTAATCAAAAAAGTATACAATAAATGCCATAATTTTTTTCGTGCCATTCCCGTAGAAAAAAGCGGGAATGGCACTCTTCTTAAGCAAAGAAGTAATCGTAATTCGAAATAACTTCCGAATTACTTATTAACTGCAAGCACGAGGCGGGCGGAAAAGTTGCTGTAAGCTCCACCGGTGTCCCTATTGAAGTTGAACTGGCCTGCCAAAACGCCATTGCTGTAATCGCCGCCACGGTAGAACCACGGGAGCGTGGAGTCGACAAAGTCCGAGTGGTCAGCGTACCAGGCGTTGTGCGCTCTTTTATAATTAACTGAAGCCCCGTCTTTATCATAGTAATAGTAAAATGGCCCCATTTCTCCTGTTGCATCTCCTAATTTCCTTTTGCCATAATCTTGCCAACTTGATGTTGCCTCATATTTATCAAAATATTGAGCTTTTTCTCCCAATTTAGTTTCATCTAGGCCACTTACAGTTGAACTTTGTCCAACCATATAAGCAGCCATATATTCATGTGCTCCTCCTGCCATATCATATATTCCAGTTATGTTTCCTGTTGTTGATGCTAGATAACCTGTTGCCGTGTTATAAGGTTTTGTCACTGAATTAGCTGTTTTATCATCATTTCCATATTCTCCAGGATAACTACTTTGGTCAGTACCAGCAGCAGCGGAATAGCCTGTTAAATAGTTTGAATTATTATTAATATTTATTTCATTACCAATACCATAAACTGAGTGTGAAAGATAAGCTACTGCTCCCCATTCAGTATTTTTCATCATATGAGAATCTAGTTCTCTATTATAGTTAAATAAAGCATCCCAAAAATCTCCTACCTTTGCACTTCGCCATGATTGTACTCCTGGTTTTACTTTAACAGCGCCAGTAGTTCCTGATATTTCAAACTTTCCGACCCATAAACCATTGACATCAAAATTTATAAAGGCCGGATGTGTATAGTACTCTCCTTCTGTTTCATTTGTTGAAGCTTTGGTGTCTTTACTTTCAAAAACTATATCTATTAATCTGGCATTTCCTGTTATATGTCTTAAAGCGGTTGGGTCACTAGCGGCACCTGTTGTGGTGTCAGTTAAATTATCTATATTATAAAGTTTTTGGTCTGTACTTGTATTCCATAATTTATATTTATATCTTGGTATCCAAACAAAATATGCTGCTATTTCATTTTCTTCAATTGTATCACCTACTTGATGAGTCTTACCACTTTCTAATATTACTGCATTGGCCCATCTTTTTTCTTCATAACTATACCATGGAGTATTCTCATTTGCATATTTAACCTTTCCTTTAGCATCTATAGTTACTGGAATCATTTTTTCTCCTAAAACTGGGTCTGCTCCATTCAATATTTCTTCAGTATATTTAGTGCCTTTATCACCAGTTAAATCTTTATACTTTTGATATAACTCATCTATTGATTCTTGAACATTTTTGGCACTACTGTTTTTATTATCATAAGTGACATCCTTACTATCAATTATTGTCTCTACAGCATAAACTGAAATACTTCCTACTAAAACTATTCCTACAACAATCCCTAAAATAAATTTATAACTTTTCTGTAATAATTTCATAATCACACCTACCTTAATTTTTGATATAAATCATCTAATGCACACTGTACATCTATACATTCTGATTTACTTTTTGTATTATCATATTTTAGCATCGCAGCCGATGGTCTTGCGAAAGTGAACTTTAATAACACTGCCTGTGCATCTAATGATGAAGCATTATTTTTAAAAGTTATATTAAAAGTAACAGTATCTTTCTTACCTATAGGACTTCCTATTTGATAATTTTCTAATTCATACGAAGTAGAATTATTGCTATTTTCTATACTGCTAATTATAAAAGTATAACCAGAATTATTTTTTATAGTAACCGTATATGTAGCATTGGCTTCAACATTAGTTGGAGTAAACCCTAATTTAACTTCATTCTTAGAAAACTCTGAATATTGAATGGTCATATTAGTTGGTACACTCTTCGCAACAAAATCAGTTACTCTAACTTCCGCATCTGCTCTATAATTTACTTCACCACTTATTCTTAGATTACTTTCTAAAACAGAATAGCCAATACTAAATAAGCAGATTGTAAAAACTATTAAAAACAGTAAGAGTACATTTAGTTTCCTTGACATTTTTTTAACACCTTTTTCCCACAAATTTTATTTTTACCTAAGCCTATCATACCCCCCCCCCATAGGGTATTGTCAAGAGTTTTCTAAAAATTTGCACAATAATTTGACACACGCAAAAAAAACTTAGCTTTTCACACTAAGTTTCCTTAATTATTTAGCTTCTTCTTGAGCTCTTGTTTCACGAACAACTGTAATTTTAATAGTACCTGGATACTTCATATTAGCTTCAATTTTTTCTTTTACTTCTCTAGCAATCTTATGAGCTTCTAAATCATCTACTTCTTCTGGTTTAACTATAACTCTAAGTTCTCTACCAGCTTGAACAGCATAAGTCTTCTCAACCCCAGCTATACCATTACCAACTTCCTCTAGTTGTGATAATCTTTGAATATAATTTTCTAATGAATCATTTCTAGCACCAGGTCTTGATGCTGATAAAGCATCCGCAATCGCTACAATTGTTGAAATAACACTAGTAGCTTGCGTATCTCCATGATGAGAAGCAATAGCATTAATAACTACCTCATTTTCATGATATTTCTTCGCAATATCAATACCTATTTCTACATGACTTCCCTCTATTTCATGGTCAATTGCTTTACCAATATCGTGTAATAAACCTGTTCTTTTAGCTAAGGCAACATTTTCACCTAATTCACCAGCCAACAATCCAGAAAGCTCAGCTACTTCTTTAGAATGCTCTAAAGCATTTTGTCCATAACTAGTTCTAAAATGAAGTTTACCAATTGTTTCAATCAAATCAGGGTCAAACTTTGTAAGACCCAATTCAAAAGTAGCATCTTGCCCATATTGAATAATTTGCTTTTTCATATCTTTGCAAACTTTATCATATAACTCTTCAATTCTTGTTGGATGAATTCTTCCATCCTTAATAAGACTTTCCAAAGTTACTCGAGCAATTTCTCTTCTTAACGGGTCAAAGCTAGATAAAACAACAGCTTCTGGTGTATCATCAATTATTAAATCAACACCAGTAATAGCTTCAATCGTTCTAATGTTTCTACCTTCACGACCAATAATACGACCTTTCATTTCATCATTAGGTAAATCAACTACCGTAACAGTTTGGTCACTCGCAATATCAGCGGCATATCTTTGCATTGATGTAACAATCAATTCACGAGCCTTTTTATCTGCTGTAAGTTTAGCATCATTTTCAGACTCTTTAATATACTCCGCTATTTCCTTACTCATACTTTCTTTTACTTGACTCATCACAAGTTCACGTGCTTTTTCTTTTCCAAATCCTGATATTTTTTCTAAAAGTTCAAGTTGTTCTTTTTTAATATCTTCCACTTTACTTTTTTCATCTTGGATTTCAACTTGGCGTTCGGCTAATTTCTCTTCGCGTTCATCCAAAGCCGTTTCACGCTTTTGATACATCTCATCTCGTTTATCAATATTTGCTTCACGTTGTAATAAACGTGCCTCAGACTCTTTTAATTCTTCTTTCTTTTCACGAATCTCCTTATCTAAATCCATTTTCAATTTATGTGCTTCTTCTTTTTGTTCAATTGCTGCATCTCTTTTTAGCTTTTCTATTTCTTTCTTTGCTTGTTCTATCAAAGCATCAGCCTTTTTTGAAGCTCTATTTGCTTTTAAATAATTCACAACCAAAGCTACAATAAATCCTATTAAAACACCTAAAGTGACAAGTAAAATGGAGAACAAAGTATTATTCATAAAATTCCTCCATCTAGATACAAAACATAAGTCCTGTAATCTAATTCTATTTTAATTTTATTTTAACCTCTTGTCAAGGAAAAGCCACCCTAATAAAAAGAAAAAGCCATCTCTAAGATGACCAATTAAATTATTTTAATAATTCTTCTATAGTATCATAATCAGAATAATTTACTTTTTTATCTTCAATTGCCATATAATTATCTCTACCTTTACCAATTACTAATACAACGCTTTTACTATCAGCTAATGAGAAAGCTTTTTTTATCGCTTCTTTTCTGTCTACTATTCTATAGTAATTATTTTTAACACTGCCCTCTAACATATCATCTATAATAGAATCAACACTCTCATATCTTGGGTCATCCATAGTAAAAACAACTATATCCGTATTATCTAATAAAAAATTACCAATTAATTTTCTCTTTTCCTTTTCTCTTCCACCTGCTGCCCCTGTCACAACTATTATTTTCTCATAATTCTTACAACTTTCTATTAAATTCTTAATACCATTATAAGTATGAGCATAATCTAGTATTAACGTAAAGTCTTGTCCAAAATCAAGATACTCTCTTCGCCCCTTTATTGGCTTCAAATCCTTAATTTTATCAATCAATTCTTTACTATCAACACTATCTAAACACATTAAAAAAGCTAGTGTAACATTATATATATTATAATTACCAAGTAGTGGACTTTCTATATCATAAGATTCATCTTTACTCTTAATAGTAAAATGAACTTTATCTTTATCTTCCTTAACATTTATTATTTGAAAATAACAATCATCACTAAATCCATAACTATATAAATTATCATATTTTAAAAGTCGACAATTTTCACAATCACCATTTATAAAACATTTAGCGCTCTCCTTTAAATGTTTTACTAATTTAAATTTACATTCACGATAATTTTCTAATGTTTTATGAACGTTTAAATGGTCCTCTGTAATATTGGTATAGCCTACTTCTTCAAATTGAAAACCTTTAAGTCTATCATGCAATAAAGCTTCACTACTAACTTCCATTACTACTTTGTCGCAACCATTTTCTTTTATTATATGTAAACATTTATATAACTCATCAACCACCGGTGTGGTATTATTAGTTGAAAATTCTAAACCATTTACTAAAACACCATTAGTCCCAATATAAGCCCAGCCAAGTAGTTGCGCTATAATAGAAGCTGTTGTTGTCTTACCATCAGTACCTGTTATACCTAAGAATTTAAATTCTGACAAATCTACATCATAAAACTTCTTACAAATATCTACGTAAACATCATTTATATTTTTTTCCACAACAAAGTGTGGAAAATCTTTGTCTATTTCTCTATCCGTAACTACAAATGCTGCTTCCCTCTTAATGGCATCATCTACATATAAATAATGGTCTTCATTAAATCCCTTAGTCGCAACAAACAAAAAGCCCTTTTCTACTTTTCGTGAATCATCTGTTATTCCTAAGATATCAATATCTAAATCAACCTCATTAATTAACTCTTTTAATTTTTTCAAAAACATCGCCTCTATAAAATATTATTCTAAAAAAGAAAGAAATGTTTAATTTTCCTCTTTCTTTTCTTCATTTTTACTATCTTCAATACTTATATCGTAGTATTCTCTAACCTTTTTTTCAATTTCATGGCAAAGTTCCGGATTATCTTTAAGCAGTAACTTAACATTTTCCTTACCTTGACCTAGCTTCTCACCTTGATAAGCATACCAAGCTCCTGTCTTTTCAACAATTCCTGCTTCGGCAGCTAAATCAATTACTTCTCCCTCACGAGAAACACCTTCACCATACATTATATCCACAACAGCTGTCTTAAATGGAGGTGCTACTTTATTCTTAACAACTTTAATAGTCGTCTTATTTCCAACAACTCCATCACCCATTTTTAATTGCTCATTACGTCTAATATCTAATCTAATAGAAGCATAAAATTTCAAAGCTCTACCACCTGGTGTTGTTTCTGGATTACCAAACATAACACCCACTTTTTCACGTAACTGATTAATGAAAATACAAGTTGTTTTTGTCTTATTAATAGTACCAGATAATTTTCTAAGGGCTTGAGACATAAGTCTGGCTTGTAAACCAACATGACTATCACCCATTTCACCATCAATTTCTGCTTGTGGTACTAAAGCGGCTACTGAGTCAATTACTATAATACTTAAAGCTTCACTGCGCACTAAAGCTTCACAAATTTCTAATGCTTGCTCACCAGTATCAGGTTGAGAAAGTAATAACTCATCAATATTAACACCAAGTCTTTCCGCATAAACTGGGTCTAAAGCATGTTCAGCATCTATAAATGCCGCTCTGCCTCCAGCTTTTTGATGTTCCGCAATAGCCTGTAATGCAAAAGTAGTCTTACCACTTGATTCAGGTCCATATATTTCAATAATTCTACCCTTAGGATAACCACCTACACCTAAGGCAATATCTAATGATAAACAACCACTAGAACAAACATCAACTTTCATATGCTTGTTATCACCTAGCTTCATAATTGACCCTTTACCAAATTGTTTTTCAATATCATTTAATACTTGCTCTAAAGCTTTATCTTTAGATACATTTTCTTTAACTGCTTTCATAAATCTCCTCCTAGCAATAAATAACTTACAACTTAATTGTATAACAAATTTTTCTTAAATGCAAGTACTTTTTCGAACAATTGTTTTAACAAATTCCCACCAATTTTTCCCTAAAAAAGAAAAATTCCCCAAGGGAATTGCTTGAAATTAATAATTTGCTTTCTTTGGAAAGATGATTTCTTTATTTTGACTAAAATACTGAAATGCACTAATTATTGACATAATACAAGCAAAGTATAATAAGAAATCACTAACTCTTAAATTAATAAATTCAAAAGGTATATTATAAGCAAAAGTTAAAACTATACCTATCATTAAAGATGCTGTCTTTAACTTACCAGACCCAATAGCGGCAACAACTTTCCCTTTACCAGCAGCTTCCATCTTAATCGCATTAACAACAATATCTCTTAAAACAATAATTACTGGTATTATTTCATTAATAAATCCTTGAGCTGCTAGTATAATTAGTACTGAATTAACTAATACTTTATCCGCAATAGCATCTAACATTTTACCTGTATCAGTAATCTGATTATTTTTACGAGCCAAATAACCATCCAAAAAATCCGTAAAACTAGCTATTATAAATATAACACCTGCTATTATATATTGAAGTGATACAGTAACTCCATTTATATCATACTTAGGAAATTGAAATCCAAAATAATAAAATGGTATACATAAAATAATTATTACAATAACAGCTAAAATTAATCTTAATACAGTTAACTTAGTAGGTAAATTCATAATTATAGTTTCCTCCTTTTAATTCATCAGTCCTTACTGGAGCTTTATTTATATTACTAATAATTAAATATATTATCCCAATTAAAAGTACTATTCCCACAATTATATAAATAATTGGCCATATCTTTTTAGGTTCTTTATATTCTTTAGTATAAGGTGACTTTATTTTATTTTCATCTTTTTTATCATTTATACTCTTTTGAGCTACTTTTATATCATCAAGTGATATTTTAGATGTATGTTCAAATAAAAAATCGTTAAATTCATCAACTACTTTTTCTGGTGAAAGCCCTAAGTATTTAGCATATCCTTTAACAACTTCTCTTAATTCATACATATCTTTAAAAGCTCTTACATTTCCACTTTCTAAGTTTTCCAGTAAACTTGGTGCTAAGTCTAAATCTTCAGCTGCTTCTGTAATACTAACACCATTACTTACGCGCATTCTTCTTAGATACTCCCCTAATTCTTTCATGTCTCACCTCTAAAACAACAATAAATATAAATAAGCCATGTTCTGTTCCTATTACTAGGCGACAAACATTTATCTACTAGAAAAATCTAGTCCTCAACTCCATTATCTTTCTTTCGTTGAGACTCCCCTACCATATTTTGGGTTTCTTGCTCGCGGAGTTTACCTCGTTTCACTTTTTTGTTTCCAAAAAAATCGTCACTGTGGCACTTTATGACCTAGTCCTTATTATAAACTTAGGACATCAGTCGTCGTTAGTAAAAACTACTCAAGGTTATTTATTCCCAAGACACGAACACTACAATCATCACAGATTGTGCAAGCATGGACTTTCCTCAAGAATCTTAAAGATTCCAGCGTTTGTCTATATATTAATTGTCATCATTTTTTAAACCATAAACCATTTTTTCTAACTGTGAAAGTCTTCTAATTATATCAATATTCGCAACCTCCCCAGCTCCATTTCTATTCGCAACTTCCATATTAAGTTTAGAATTACGTAGCTCTTGTTTTAAATTAACAATCTCTGCTAATAAATCAGCTTTCTCTTTTTCCAAATTATTTATAATATTAAGAAATTGCTCATAATCCCCAATAATATCATCTAAAAATTGATCAACTTCTTTTAAACGATACCCCCGAGTATCAATCTTAAATTCTTTTTCTAATATATCTTGAGGCATTAGTTTAATTTTATTTTGATACATCTTTTATCACCAATCCCTTACAGTATATATTATCACATTAATACCTGCTTTTGTCAATTATTAAAGCAAGCCTAAAATTGAAAAAAAGAGTTGATTTTAAAAGTAAATTCTAGTTAAATATTTTGTGTAGAAAAGAAAAAGTAAATTCTAGTTTGTTTTT
>CANQIL010000021.1 GCA_947624045.1 uncultured Bacilli bacterium | reverse complement strand
ATTTTTTAAAGAAACTCTTTATTTTAAAGGTTTCTTTTTTAAAGTTAGACATAACTAAAAGTTGGACATAAACACTCAAAAAGATAGATTTTTATCCAAAAAACCTATCTTAAATAACTAACTTATCATTCACTATTTATTATTTTTACTACGTGAATTTGATTTTGATTTTGATTGAGAATTTCTGTTACTGTTATTATTATTTTGTCTACGTGCCATACCCTTTTCAATTAATCTTTTAGTTATTTCGCCACCAACACGACCGTTGGAACGGCTTGATGCATCAGCACCTAAGTTAACACCAAATTCATTCGCAATTTCGTATTTCATTTGTTCAATTGCTTGTTTTGAACCTGGAACTCTAACTTTCATAGAAGCATTTTTCTTCATTATTTCACCTCCTACATTATTAGAGTGTGAAATTTTTTCTTTATTAAACTGGTAAATTATAACAAATCACTAAATTTTTTCTCATTATCCGTAATAGTAATTGTATTAATATTATCAACTGCCAAATTAAGCATCTCTTGATAATCAAATTTAGCTTCTTCTCTAAGAACTACTTCTAATTTCGGGTTAATAACTGGATGCTTAGGTACAAAAACTGTACAGCAATCTTCGTAAGGTAAAATACTTATCTCAAATGTATCTATTTTTCTAGCTATATCCATTATTTCTAATTTATCTAAACAAGCTACTGGTCTTATAACTGGTACATTAGTAACTTCATTAATAACACTCATACTTGTCAAAGTTTGTGAAGCTACCTGTCCAATTGATTCTCCATTTATAATAACAAATCCTTTATATTTTTTAACTATCATATCCATAATTCGATACATCATTCTTCGCATAATAGTTATACAATAATCATCTCTACAATATTTATAAATAGCTTCTTGTATCTGGGTAAAATTAACAATATGTAAATTAATTTTATCTGTATATTTACTAAGTTTCTCTGTAAGTTTAATAACTTTTTCTCTAGCATCCAAACTAGTATGAGGAATAGCTTCAAAATAAACAGCTTCTAAGCTAACTCCTCTTTTCATTGCTAAATAACCCGCAACAGGTGAATCAATTCCACCACTTAACATAAGCATACCCTTAGGTTGTGTCCCAACAGGATAACCTCCACTACCTTGATAACTATCTAAGTATATAAAACTATTTCTTTCTCTTATTTCTACTTTTATTAAAACTTCTGGTTTATGTACATCTACTTTTACATTATCTATATTTTTAAGTATAAAACCACCTAAAATATTATTCATCTCTTGACTATTTCTAGGAAAAGACTTATCACTTCTTTTAGTTTCCACTTTAAATGTGGAAAAAGTTTTCATCATTAAAACTTCTAATATTTTATTCTTTATATCATCTTCCCTACTTTCTACAATATAAGCAATATGATACATATGAATACCAAATATCTTATCAATAACACTTTTAATAGAATCAAGCTCTTCATTTTTAAATTTTATATACATTCTAGCTCTATCTTTACTAATTGCTACATCAAAATTATTTAATTTATTTTTTATATTATTATAAAGTGTATTTATAAAATAATTTCTATTTCCCTTTTTAGTACTAAGTTCTCCATATTTAATTAAAATAACTCTGTCCATCAAAACATCACTTCCTAACTACAAGTATAACAAGTTTTTGTCATTTTAAAAAGAGAAAAAAGAAACTGAATTAAATCAATTTCTCTAGTGATAACCACATTGAATTTTAAAATTTCTCAATATTCCTTACTATTCACATAACTTTAAAAGAGACAGTAAAATAAATAACACTTGATTTATAGATATGGCATTTTTACTAACGTAAACAACTTTTGTTACTCATAATTAAAAACTTCTTCTACCTTACAAGTTTCATATCTCTAAATAATGTTCTTTTTACAACTAAACAATCTTCCACTTCATTTAAAGATGTATATTCTTTAGCATATACTTCATTAATATGATTTAAAAAACTATTCTCTTCATAGTAAGAATCTAATACATTTTTACCATTTTTTTCGCAATTATATCTTACCATTTTTTGATATTTATCACTATTTTTAGAACTTAACCAATCTGAAACAGTATAGATATTAAAAGTATCATTTGAACTTTCTTCATCATAAATTAAGTATTCATCACATTTTAAAGTTACATATTTTCGATTATTTCTAATTTCTATTTTAGATTCATCTACATCACAATTATTAGAACTAAAAGGACTTTTTATATTATCATAAAGCTCATCTTTAATAGCATCTCTTAAATAATAAACACTATTATCACTTTCTAAAATAACATTATTAGAAAAATTCTTAGCATCAGTAACCATCAAATTTAATTTTTGATTATTAGCTATTTTTAAAATAGCACTTAGTAAAATAGATATTACGACAACTATTAATACTAATACAGTTAATACTTCAAATTTCGCAAAACCCTTATTGTTCATTGGCTAACTCCTCAAACTTTGTTTTTATATTTTCATTCACTAATGCTATTGTTTGCATAATAATATCATAAGCTGTTCTATAATCCCCTTTAAAGAACTTATCTTCGGCATCTTCTAATCGTTTACTAATATCTTCTCTATTTATTCTATATCTATTAGCAAACACTAAAGCCATTTCACTTAATTTAGCCATCTTTACCATTTCATTAGTTGTATCTAATAGTTTTAGTACTAAATCTCTAGCCGTATCTACTCTAGTATTAAGTGTTTTTATAACTATAGGTTTAAGTTCCAATTCATTAACAACATCTTCTATCGCATCATTAGCTTCAGCTAACTGAACAAAATAATTATCTGTAATAACAGGAAGCTTATAACTATGAATCTTCTTTTTACATTGCTTTAACAAATCTTGTATTTCATCAAGTTGCTCTCTAGCCCTAACTTCATCATCATACATATTTCCTAATGATTTAAGAGCTTTATCAAAATCTTCTTCCATATCTTTTAATCTAGTTGTTAAACTATCTATTTCTTCATTTAATGCTGAAAAGGGTGTAGCATGACTTTCTTCTTTAGCTTTCATTTTATTATAATCATCATTAATAACAACCAATATTTTATTTACTTCATCAATTATTTCAATATCTTTATCATTTAAATCATACATATTTTTAATATCATCTAATTGGTCATATATATCTTTTACTAATTGATTAGTCCTATCAAGCTTCTTACTAAAGTCATCTTTTTCTTCTTCATAAGCTTTTCTAGATAATCTTTCTTTTTCAAAGTCTATAAATAATGAATCATAATACTCAAGCATTGTTCTAAGGTCAAACATACAACCTTCTAAGTCTAATACTTTTACTTTATCTAGTATTTTTTCAATTGTTTTTCTAGATTCTTCTAAGTTATATTCAAGATTTAAGTATTCTAAAGGAAAGCCTTTTTCAACCATTTCTTTATAAGTACGTTCAATTTCCGCCATTCTATTAGGTATAACTTGATTAGCCATTAATAATACATCAGGTGCTTCACTTATAATTATATCCATATGCTCAATCATAGTATCAAGTGCTTTTACTATATGAACTACTTCACTATATTCATTAGATTCCATTACTTTTTCAAAGTCTAAAAAACGTCTTTCAATATTTTCAAGCTGCAACTCTATTTCTTCTTGCATTGATTCATATAATTGTTTATGGTCTTGGAATTCTTTATTTAAGCCTCTATATTTAGATTTTAATTTTGTAACAATAGTCCTATATTTTTCTTCACTAAGTGTTACATCTCTAATTTCTTCTAATAAATGTTCAGCTGCTTCTTTTACTTTATAAATTTCTATTTCTACTTTAGCTATTCTATATCCACAAGATTTATAATCACGCTTTTCAACAAAGAAATCTAAGTCAATAAGCATATCATTTATTATATTTAATCTATTATCTTTTATATAGGAAAATCTATCTTGCCATTTATTATATTTTTCTTCCATTTTTTCATTTTTTATAACTGGCTCAATTTTAGCAAGTTCTATTAATACTGGAGTAGAAGCTATCATATTTCTTTGTACTTCTAATTCTTTTACTTTATCTTTATAAAATTTTTTTCTATGAGCTCTAAACATATTAAGAAATACAACTAAAATAATTATAGTCATAATAACTACTACTACCATTAAAAATAATTTATTAGTCATATTTCCCACCTCTATCTTATCAAATCTATTTTATCACATAATAAAAGCTTTTTCTACAATTTTCTTTCCTTATAGAAAAAAAGAATCTCTATCAAATAAAGATTCATAAAATTATATAAGGTCTATATAAGGTCCAAACAAGAAACTTTTTACGAATAAATCCCTAACGCCGACCTCTGGAAAAAGAGGAGGTGGGCGCAGGCCAAAGCAAAAGAGTAAATCGCTTACGCTCTATGGCGCGAAAGCCAAGCGGCAAGAGTAGGAGCTGACGGAATTGCCATTGCCGTGGTCAGCGCTGAACACTCCTGCACCCGTGGCATCGCCGTAGTAGCCGCCGCGCCTGAACCAAGGGCCACCACGGCTGACAAAGTAGGCATAATCACCATACCAACCATTATAACCACTACTTGCTCCATAAGTCTCACCCAAAGCGTGTCCATAACATTTTCCTCCATTACAAGCTGAATCTAGATTTACATCTGGAAAACTATATGATGTTGGTTTGGCACTTTTATATTTGTTATAGTATTTCTCATTTGGCAAGTCATAACTTCCTGTTGAACTTCCACTACTACTTAACCCTTTAAATCCTGATGAACCTGTTGCTATTTTTCCTTCATTATCTTCTACTCCCTGCTCATCATATTCTAATACTCCCATTACATATTCATATGCTCCTCCTGACATATCGTATATTCCTGTTATGTTTCCGGTTGTTGATGCTCCGGGTCCGGCTTCGCCTCTTCCTGTACCTAAATTAGTCATATCATTATATTCATACCAATTTGTTGCTGAACTACTAACACTTGGTCCTCCTCCACTATGACCAGTTACCTTATTACTATCATTATTTATATATACTTCTTTATTAGCTCCTGTATAATCACTATTTCCATATTTACCATATCTACTTTGTGATAGGTAAGCTACCGCTCCCCACTCATCATTTTTCATCATATGTAAGTCACCATTATTTGCATCAAATCCATAAGTACTTGCATTATTTAGTTGCATACTTCTGGACATAAAGTAGAAATTGCTTACTGTTTTACTTCTTATTGAAGCTATACCCGGTTTTACCGTTACACTACTTACATTACAACTTGTATTGGTACAACTTGAAACTGTACCTGTTGGCTCAAATTTTGAAACCCATATTCCTCCTCTTTTTTTCGGAGTATTCGTTTCATCTTCTTCATCAGTTTCAGGAAAATCAAATGCTTCATTTGTATACCAACCACTTGCTTTATCACCTGTATATTGGGCACTTCCTGTTTCTCTTTCATCTTCTTTTGATATGAATTTTACATCTATTTCGCCTGGTAAAGTTCTTGTTGGCATTGTACAAGATGTTTTCTTACCATAATAATTCGTTCCGTCTTCACTTTTTATTGTATATGAATATCTTGGTATCCATACCCACATTGTGTTTATATAATCCATATCTATTGGAGTATCTACATCATATTTTTTTACTTCTTCTCGCCTATCGGCAATTATTGTCACAGCATTTGCCCACTCTTGATTAGCATAATTATACCAACTATTATTTAAATTATTTTCATCGGCCTTTCTCCACTCACCATTTTTATCATCTATCTTATAATAATAAACTGGTATCATATCTCCATTTAATTCCGGTGGATTTGGTGCAGTTGGCTCCTCTACTGTTGGGGCATAACCATTTATGACAACATTGCCTGTCACACTTGGAATTGTTATAGTCTCATTAGAAAAAGTATAACCAGTATAATTGCTTCCTTTCATTGTAACACTACATACATCTGAATCTTTTCCTAAATTTTGTTTTAATTGTCCTCCCTCTAAAACTTCTTTTATATAACTATCAGTATTATCTAAACCACTATAAGTAATATCAAATATTTGTCCAAATTCAATTGTTAATAAATATGTCTTTGTTTCTGCTACAGTAGAATTAAATGTTATTGTAAAAGTACTAGTACTAACAGGCCCTACTAATTTTTTACCAATAATATCACTTTGAACTACTACATCATTATCTAAGCCATTTATACTTAAAATACCCATATTTACACCAGAACTATTTTTTACTTCAACAGTATAAGTAATACTACAAGCACCAGTTGTTGTATAACCTAACTTAACTTCATGCTTAGAATAATCTGAATATTCTATTGTCATTTGACTAGGCTTACTATTAGCCGTAAAACCAGTTATTCTAGTATCATCTTGAGCTCGATAATTTAAATCTCCTGTAATATTTAATGTACTATTCAATGCTGAATAACCTACTGTCATCGCAACAATAGTTAAAGCAATAACAACTAATAAAAATTTATTAAGTTTTCTCATAAAATTTCACCCACTTAAGTTTCTCTATTCTCATAATAACATTTTACTCTTTAATAAGCTTACCTGTCAATTGTTTTTTTTCTTCTTGATTTGTACTAAAGTACACTAAAATATACAATTTTTTTCATCTTGACAAACAAGCGTTTTTCCCCTATAATTAGAAATGCAAATTCCTTAAGAAACAGCGAATTTAGAGTATTTTAAAGTGTTTTTCACTAATATTAAGTAACTATTGCTGTTTAAGCGAAAGATTTTAGAAAAACTCCCTAAGGTACGACTAAATTATTTTTAAGCGAAATTGTAATCTATAGAAAGGAGAAAAAAATTCATGTCAAGATACACTAAATCAAGTTATAAACAAGCTCGTCGTGTTGGTTTTTCTATTAGTGAAACTGGTAAAGAACTAGCTCGTAGACCTTATGGACCTGGTCAACATGGTAATGCTCGTAAAGGCAAATTATCTGACTATGGTACTCAATTAAAAGAAAAACAAAAGGTTCGTTTCATGTATGGTGTAAATGAAAGACAATTCAGAAAGACTTTTGAAGAAGCTGCTAAAATGAAAGGTATTCAAGGTACTAACTTCTTAAGATTATTAGAATCTCGTCTAGACAACTTAGTATACCGTACTGGTTTTTCAACTACTCGTCGTGGTGCAAGACAACTTGTCAATCATGGCCACGTAACAGTAAATGGTAAAAAAGTTGATATTCCATCATACCGTGTAAAAGTTGGCGATGTTATTTCTTTAAAAGAAGACGACAAGAACTTAAAAGTAGTAACTGAGTCTTTAGCTAAAACTTCAAAAAGAGTTGAATTCATCAACTACGATGAAGGCAAGATGGAATCTACTTACGTAAGATTACCTGAAAGAAATGAACTTAATGCTGACATCAATGAAGCATTAATCGTTGAATTCTATAACAAATAAAAGAGCCTAAGCTCTTTTTTATTTTGTCTACTTTTATTAATCTTCCCTCGTCCCTACAAAATACTTTTTCTTACCTCTTCTAATAACAACATACTTTTCCTCAATTAACTTATCCTTAGTAACAACAAACTCTAAATCAACTACCTTTTCTCCATTCAAACTAATTGAGCCATTTGTAATAAATTCTCTTGCCTCTCTCTTACTAGAACAAGCCCCTACTTCGACAAGCAACTCTACAATATTCATATCACTATTAATACTAAAAGCATCTAATCCCTTAAAAGCTTCTTCAATTTCTTTTCCCGTAAAATTCTTAATATCACCACTAAACAAACTCTCACTAATTTTTACAGCTTCCAAATAGCTTCCCTCACCATGTAAATCTGTAATTATCTCCCTAGCTAAAGCCTTATGAGCCTCTCTTAAATGCGGATTTTCTTTATTTTTCTTTTCTAAATCCAATATCTCATCAACTGACAAAAACGTAAATATTTTTAAATAATCAATGACCATTTCATCATCAACATTAATTAAATACTGATACAACTGATAACTAGACGTCCTTTTCTCATCAAGCCACAAAGCATTACCCTCACTCTTACCAAACTTATTTCCAAACTTATCTAAAACAAGTGGCATAGTAAAAGCATAAGCATCTTTACCAAGTTTTTTCTTAATTAATTCTAACCCTGTTGTTATATTTCCCCATTGGTCAGAGCCCTCTACTTGCATAATACAATTTTTATTTTGATATAACCATAAAAAATCATAGCCCTGTATCAAAGTATAACTAAACTCCGCAAAAGTAATACCTGACTCTAGTCTTCTTCTAATAATATCCTTATCAAGCATATAACTAACATTTATATATTTACCAATATCCCTCAAAACATCAGTAAACTCATAACCCTTAAACCAATCATAATTATTCACAACACTAGCCTTGCCATCAAAGATTTTATCAATCTGTTTTTTTATGCCCTCTAAATTTTTATTTAGCTCTTCTTTAGAAATAATTTCTCTTTCTGCCGTAGGTCTAGGGTCCCCAATTAACCCCGTTGCGCCACCACATAAAAGTATCGGATGATGTCCCTGCTTAGCTAATCTTTTAGCCGTTACCAAAGATGAATAATGTCCTAAATGCAAACTCTCAGCGGTTGGGTCCGTTCCCCAATAAAAAGTTATCTTTTCATTATTTAGCTTATCTGCTATATCTTCTCCTGCCACATCTTTAACTAAACCACGCCATTTCAATTCTTCAAAAAAAGTCACTTTCATTCCTCCTTAAAAATAAAAAACGAACTTTTCAATCCCTAAGGACGAAAATTCGCGGTACCACCTTAATTCATAAGTATAAACTTATGCCCTTTTTACATTAACGCTGCAAACGCTTTTTCTCCCAATAATGTACTTTGAAACTACTCTTCCTTTAGTTTGCACCAACCACTAAATCTCTAATAGTAAAAAGTAATTTCTACTAAGTTATTGCTCATCAAAAAATTACAACCCTATTTTATCACACCCACTTAACTAAAAGCAACCCTTTCTTTTCCACATCAACGTAAAAAGAAAAAGACTACTACTTCTTTTCTTTAGTATCTTTTCCTTCTAGTTTTCTTAATACATCTTTTGTAACTTCAATAGCTTTTTGTCTTACTTCTTCAGCAGCATCTCTTAAAATAGGTGTTCCCTTTTCAATTGCTAAATCAACTAAATCTTGTGTCTTTTCTTTAACTAAAGCTGCTTTTTCTTTAGCTATCTCTAATACTTTTTCTTTATCTAAATCATTTAATTCTTTCTTTATTTCTTCAACTTTCTTATCAAAGTCTTCTTTTACTTCTTCTACATCAATATGTTTAATTTGACAAACTAACTCATCTAGTTTTTCTTTTAATTCTTTTCTTGTTTCACTACCTTTTTTAGGTGCAAACAAAACTCCTAAACCAGCCCCAATTGCGGCACCAGCTACAAATTTTCCTAATCCTGATTTTTTTTCACTACTCATAATAATCCTCCTCTTCCTTATTTTTCTTTCTTTTAAATATTCTGTGAGTAACATTACTCACTGCATTAACTACGTTGTCACTTAATAAAGCTATTTTATCAGTTGCCTTATCAATTAAAGAAAAAGCACTATTCAAACTATTAACTTTTCCCTCAATATTATCAACAACTCTATCAACTTTATCAAGAATTTGAATTAGCTTTAATCCTAGTATTATTAGTACTATTAATAGTATTATACCAAACATATAAAGCATAATTGGTAAAAATAAATTTACTGTTTCCATTACTTTCTCCTTTTATTCTATTCATTTTCTTGATACATAGAATCGATTAAATCAAATAAATTATCACTTGTATCTAATAACGGGTCAGAATCATTATCTTTAACCGGTTCTACTGTTTCAACTTTCGCAACTGCGACTACTTTCTTAGTATTTTTAACTACAGGCTTTTCTTCTTTCTTCTCTTCTTCTTTTTCTTCTTTTGCCTCTTCAATCTCTATTTCTTTTTGAGCAACTATCTCCGGAGCAGCTTGTACTTCTTCACTAGTCCCTTCTTGTTCATTAGCTTGCTCTATTTCTTGAGCTACCTTAGCATTTTCTTCAACTCTGCTTCTTCTTTTAACTTTATTTTCCTTAGTAGCGTCAACATAATCTACATTATATTCTAATCCTAAATCTTGAAAATATTCCACGGCATCTCCAACTGTTACCTCTTTTACAGTCGGCTTATCTTCATCATTAGTTAAATCTACCAAACGCTTCTCATCATCTTCTTCAACTTGAAAAGACAAATCAGCATCATCAGCTCTATCATTAACTCTTTCTTCTCTTAATTCTCTTTCTATATCATCACTCAAACTACCATAAGCTTTATTTCTAACATCATCAATATCTACTCTTTTTCTAGAATAAGAACTAACTACATGTACATCTTTCTTCGCAACAACATCTTCTTTACGATAGTTTTTATCTAAAATACCATAGATAGGTGAAATTATCGGTGATGGCCTAAAATAACCTTTCTCCTCTTTCTTTTCATACAACCCATAATCAGGAACTCTTACTGAGTCATCACTCATTCCATAAAGAGGCTTAGTATCATTATCATCTATAAAATTATAATTATCCCTATCTTCTACCTCTACTTCATGTCTTTCTTCTCTTAATTCACTTTTCTCTTCTCTATCAGAAAAATTATTACTTCTTCTACCAATGACTTCTACAATCTCTGGCTCTTCATAAGCTACATCATTAATATCATCATCTACTTTAAAGTCATCATCATTTAACATTCTAAATTCTTCTCTTGATACTCTAGATGGCTTACTTTCCTCTTCATCTTCATCATCAAAAGTAACTTTTTCATTTAATTCTTTTTCTCTAGCATCAACATCCAATTTAGGTCTAATTTCAAAGTCTTCATCAATTAGCTCTTCTTCATGTAACTCTTCTACTTTAACATTTTTCTTTCCCGGTAATATTACTTTCTTCGCAACCGGCTTTTCTACTTCTTCTTTTTTTTCTTTTTTAGGTTTTTCTTTTTTTATCTTCTTAGGTTTTTCTTCTACTTCCACATATTCTTCTTCAAAAAGAGCATTCTTTAACTTATTTAATAAACCCATAAGTTCACCTCTTTACTTATTCATCTAACTGTATCTTTTCATCTTCTAAATCTTTAGTATATCCAGGATTATATTTTTCAACTACATCTAAGTAATCATCTTCTACTTCTGTATCAAATAGACTATAATTTTCTTCTTGATAACTTAAAATATTATCTCCTATCAAGCTTTCTAGTACTTTATCATTATATTTAATACTTCTAAGTAAATAACAAATATTATTAACTGCTTCTGTTAAATCACCTTTTCTAACTAAAGCTTCTACTTTAGCATAATTAAATACAAACTGAATAAAGTATTTATCATCATATTCATCTATTTGTATATATCCAGTCTTTTTATTATAATTAAGTATCTTAGAATAATGAGCTTTCTTAGTAATTTCATAAGTATTTTCTACTTTATGATAATAACTAATCGCATCAACATACAAATAATATTCATTATTCATCTTATCAATTAATAAAGCATTATATTCTTCTTTTGAAACAAACTTAAGACCTTTAGGTACATAATATTTATACCCCTCAAAGTAAACATTATGTAAATTTACTTTTTCTGACAACAGTATTTTCATATTTTTACCTATATCAGAATTATCTAATTTTTTAATACTACAACCTGTAACAAAGACAAGCATTATAGAGAGTAAAACAATTAATCTTTTCATATTTCACCTACTCTTACTACATTATATCAAATTTTTTATAAATGTAAAAATATTTTTTACACTTAACTGTCTAATTGTACTACTACATAATATATAGGCATACCTAATTTTGTAAATTTATCTTCATATTCTGTTGTGATTAAGTCATCTTTATCTTTATGTAAATCAAATGATATTTCTTTTAATATATACCCATATTCACTAAAAGAAAGAAGTGAAAATATATACAAATCTCTATTATCAGTACGCATAATTATTTCTTTTTTCTTTTTAAAAACCCCCTCATACTTCTCTAAGAAAACTTTACTAGTAAGTCTACGCATACTATGTCGAACTTTAGGCCATGGGTCAGAAAAGTTTAAGTATATTCTATCTATTTCTTTCAAAAAGACTTTATCGATATTTAAGGCATCTAATCTTACTATTACTAAATTATCAAGTCCCTCTGGTATTTTAGGTAAACATCTAGCAATAACACTATCATATTTTTCTATTCCAATAAAATTAATATCTTTATATTTCAAAGCATTTTCTATTATAAATTTGCCCTTACCCATACCTATTTCTATATAGATAGGCTTATCATTTTTAAAAAAGCTTTGCCATTTTCCTTTATATTCATAAGGATTATCAATAAAATATTTAGAATTATTTAATATTTCTTCTTTATTTTTAACATTTCTAAGTCGCATAAACTCACTCCTCAAAGTTAATCTACTAATATTTTATCACAGTAATTAATATTTTACATATAATAATACGAAGTGGGATAGTCTAAAAATAAATATTTTTAATGAGAAAGGAAAGTGTAGTTTTTATGAACAATATGTTTCCATTTATGAATAATATGCCTATACCTAATAATGCCCCTATGCCTATACCAAGAGAATTAGTTGAGGAGATAAACAAGTTAAAAAATGAAGTTGATTTGTTAAAAGAGCGTATTAAACGCTTAGAGAATAATAAGAAAAATACTTTTCTCCAAAAAGATGATGGTTTTTATATGATGTAAGTTTCTTATTGATTTCGTTTTCAAAAAATGATAGTGTAAAAATTCTTTGAAATTATTAATTGTATGCTAAATTATACAAAATATTACAATTACTTTTAACTGAAAGCATAGAAGTATTGTGTTCAAATATTGAATATGATATTTCTTTTTTATTATATATGGAATCGCATTCTTGTTAAAAGTTAACTTTCTATATTAAATGAAACAAAACATAAGTTCTCTCAATTTTTACATAAGCTTCAAAATATTTTTACACCATCAAAAAAACATCATTCGACAAGAATTCAAAAAAAAGAGTATAATATATATAAGGAGGATCAAATGGAAACAAAAGAAGTCATAGAAGCTATTGAATATGTAAAAAAATATAAAACAGAAACAAATAGAATTGAAGTTAAGAAAGCTCTTGGTGGTTTCCCAACTTGTTATGATACTTTTTCTAGTTTTTCTAACAAGTATGGTGGCATAATAATATTTGGTATTGATGAAGATAAAGATTTTGAAATAACTGGCGTATATGACATAAATGATTTACAAAAGAAAGTATCTTCTCTATGTAAAGATTCAATGGAACCAATAATTAGACCCGATATATTACCTTTAGAATACGATAGAAAGCAATTACTTGCTGTTAAGGTTGATGAAATATCTCAAAATAAAAAACCTTGCTATTATAAGCCTAAAGGATTAAGAGGTGGAGCTTATACACGAATTGGTGAGAGTGATTCACTTATGACAGATTATGAAATATATGCTTTACAAAGTTATAAAGACCATATTTTTGAAGATATCAGACCTAATAAAAGAGCTAGTTTAGATGATTTAAGCAAAGAATTATTAGAAGAATATATTAACAAAGTAAAAATGGAAAAACCTAATTTTGCAAAAAATGATTTTAATAAATGTTTAAAATTAAGTGGAATAACTGACATAAGCGAAAATAATATTTATCCAACTTTAGCTGGCACACTTATTTTTGGAGAATATCCACAAAGCTTTTATCCACAATTATTTATTGCTTGTGCAGTTATTCCAGGAACAAAATTAGGAGATATAGGCACTTTAGGAGAAAGATTCTTAGATAATAAAAGAATTGAGGGAACTATTGAAGAAATGCTAGAAGGAACTATGAATTTTTTACAAAGAAATATGAAAACAAGTGTCATAATTAATTCTGATGGCAGGAGAACAGATCGCACAGAATATCCAATGGAAGCATTAAGAGAGGCAATAGCCAATGCCTTAATTCACCGTGATTATAGTATTCAAACAGAAAATGCTTATATTTCCGTATATATGTATAATGATAGAATTGAAATAATAAATCCGGGCGCTTTATATGGAACTAATAGAATAGAAAAACTAGGTACAGCAACTACTATGGAAGCAAGAAATACTACTATAGTAAGAATATTAGAAGAAAAAGGATCTGTTATCGAAAATAGACACTCTGGTATTCCTACTATGATACGTGAAATGAAAAATTATGGATTACCAGAACCTGAGTTTTATGAAGAAAGAGATAGTTTTAAAGTAATTTTTAGAAATACAAATGTAGTCCATAGTGGACAACAAAGTAATCAAATTAGTGGACAACAAATTAGACAACAAACAACAATAGAGTATTATAAAGATAAAGTTTTAGAATATTGCCATGAACCTAGAACGGCAAAAGAAATAAAAGAATATTTAAGTATAAGTTCTAGGCAATATATTTCAACCAAAATAATTAAACCATTAATTAATGAAAGAAAATTAGATTATACAAATAAAAATAGTGTGAATGCAAAAAATCAAAAATATGTGACAACAAAAAAATAAAATATTTAACTATTCCTATCGTTTACATGGTATACTAATTATAGAAAGTGAGGGTATTTATGTTAAAGCTTACTAATCTAAAAAAAGATGAATTTGATGAATTTGTAAAATCGCATCCTAAATCTCATTTTTTACAATCTCTTTCTTGGGGTGAATTTTCTAAAGTCAAAAAAAATCTAACTCCCTTTTATTTAGGCTTAATAAATGAAGATGGCAAAATTCTTGCCGCAACACTACTTCTCCAAAAAAAGCTACCTTTAAATTATTGCTACTTCTATGCTCCTCGTGGCTTTATAATAGATTATAATAAAAAAGAACTTCTTCATGCTATGACTAGTAAAATAGTTGAGTTTGCTAAAAAGAAAAAAGCCATTTTTGTAAAAATAGACCCTGATATAATTATAAAGAAGTATAACTATAATAATGAAGAAATTCCTGTAGATAATAATCATGAAGAAATTTTTAAAACCCTAAAAGAACTTGGCTTCAAACATCAAGGTTTTACTAAGAATTTTGAAACTATGCAACCTAGATATACTTTTAGAATTGACCTATCACAAGATTTAGATACTATAATGGAGCATTTTTCTAAAACAACTAAGCAACGTATTCAAAAAGCAAAGAAGTTAGAAACCGAAGTAGTAATAGGTACGAAGAATGATATAGATGAATTTTATCATTTAATGATGTTAACGGAAAATAGAAAAGATTTTGTTTCTTATAATAAAGATTATTATGAAACATTATATGAGATATTTAATGGCAACAAAAATTCTAAAGCTACTCTTTTCTTAGGCAAAGTAAATTTCAATAAAACGATTAAGTCTTTAGAGAAAAATTTGAAAAGTATCAATGACCAAATTTCTATTTTGCCTATTGATAATTTGAGTAAGAGTGCTAAAGCTAAATTAGCTGAGTTAACTAAACAAAAGGATAATATTAATAATGAAATAAAAAAATACAAAGAGTATAAAAAGAGTTTAGGTCAAGAAGTTACTCTATCTGCGCATATGATAATTGAGTATTCTGATAAAGCTTGGGTTTTATATGCCGGAAATCATAATATCCTAACCGAAACCTATGTCAATTATAATACTTACTTTGAACATTTAAAGTATTGCAAAGAAAAAAATCTAAGTATTTATGACCAGTTTGGTACAATTGGTGACTTATCTGAAAATAATCCTCGCTTAGGACTTCACGAATTTAAAAAGAAGTTTGGTGGCGATTATGTTGAATTTATGGGTGAATGGGATTATGTTACTAATAAATTTATGTATTTTGTCTTTACCAAATTAGTACCGTTCTATCGTAATGCCGTTAAAAAGAAAAGCAAAAAGGAGCTACAAAATGAAGTTAGAGATAATAACTGAAAAAGAATTTAAAAAATTTGCCGATAAAAGTGAGCAAATAACTTTTCATCAAACAAAACAGTGGGCTGATTTAAAAAAGGTTAATAATTGGCATAGCTATTATGTTGGCTTAAAAGATGATAAGAAAATATTAGCGGCTTCTCTTATTTTAGCTAAAACACTTCCTATTATTAAGAAAAAAATGTTTTATGCTCCTCGTGGCTTTTTAATTGATTATCATAATAAAGAGCTTTTAAAAGAGTTTACTAAACAAATAAAAGAATTTGCTAAAAAAGAAAAGGCTATTTTTATTAAAATAGACCCTTATGTTCCTTATAAAGAGCACGATAATAATGGAGATTTAGTTGAAAATGGCTATGACAATAGTGATTGTGTAAATAATTTAAAAAGCCTTGGTTACAAACATTTTGGTTTTAATCTAATGCAAGATACACTTCAACCTCGTTGGATGCACGTTATAGATACCAAGGATAAATCATTAGATGAAGTAATGCAGGATATGGAATCTAAAACTAGACAAATCATTAGAAAAAATGAGAAATCTGGTATAATTACTAGAGAAATAACAAAAGAAGAGTTACCTATTTTTAAAGATATAATGAAACATACTTCAGATAGGAGAGAATTTATCGATAGACCTTTATCTTATTATGAAGCTATGTGGGATAATCTTTATGATAGTGGTATTTTAAAAATACTACTAGCAGAAATAGACTTTACTATTTATGAACAAAATACTAAAAATGATTTAGAAGAACAAAAAAAAGAATTAGAAAGCCGTATTTATAAAAAAGAAAATAATATTTTAAAGATGAATGATAAGAAATATGCTCAAGCTAACAAGCACGATGAAGAAGAAATTACTCGTCTAAATAATCAATTAGAAAAAATAAAAGATTATAAAAAAGAGTATGGTAATAAAACTGTTTTAGGTGGCATTATGTTTCTTATTTATGGTAATGAAGTTTTATCTTTATTAGGTGGTAGCTTATCTAAGCTTATGCAATTTCAGTCTGCCTACTCTACTCATTTTGCCGGTATAAAATATGCCGTTGAACATAATTTTACTAGGTATAATTTTTATGGTATAACTGGCGACTTTAGAAAAGAAAATCCCCTATATGGCCTTTATTTATTTAAAAAAAGCTTTGGTGGACATGTAGTAGAATTAATAGGTGAATTTGACTTAGTAGTATCATCATTTTGGTACAAAACATACAACTTAGCTTTTAAAACTTATCATAGTCTAAAAAATATAAAACAAAAGCTAACTAAAAGCTCTGCTCAACAATAGCAGAGTTTTTTTAAGAATCTTTTTCACTTAAAAATCTTTTTAATAAAAAAGTCATAAAGTAAGGAAATATATAAAACTTTCCATTAAATCCTATATTTTTATTACATAATTTTATTCCATATTTTATATCTTCAAATTGCTTACTATCTATTAGATTATTTAATGATGGAGTAGCATTATCATTTGCTTTTACTTCAACCGGAATTAAAGAGTTTTTATCTCTAATGAAGAAGTCCATCTCAACAGTACCCTTTTCATTTTTATAAAAATATAATTTATACCCCTCTTTAACAAGCATATCACTAACTATATTCTCATAAATAGCCCCTTTATATGTATTAAAATTTTGATTTTTTCTCAAATCATCTTGTGCTTCATCATCAAGTGAAGCAATAAGTAATCCTGTATCTGCAAAGTATAGTCTATAGTTATTAGGATTATAATTACCTTTTAATGGTAAGGCACATTCTTCCATACAATAAGATACATTTATTATCCCCGCATCAGATAGCCAGTCAGAAATACCAACATATTCTCTATTTCTTGCTCCCTCTCGAATTTTAGATATTTGAAATTTTTTATTTTCATTTCCTAGAAAGGTTGCGACTTTCCTATAAACATTTAAAATTTTACTACTAAGACCAAACGCATATTTTGAGATATCTTCTTCATAATCTTTAAGTATTTGTTCTTGCATTGCAAGTATTCCACTAAAGTTTTTATTTTCTATATATTTCGCAACAATAGCAGGCATGCCTCCTAAAATCATATAGTCTTTAAAGTTTTCCATCATTACGTCATATTGTGTCGTTGTCAATGGCTTAACTTCCCTCATACACTTATACAAGTCTTCTAGTTGTTCCTCATCATAACCCTTAGCCCACAAAAATTCTTCAAAGTCCATAGAATACATTGTATAATCTTGTTTATTACCAACACTATTAGATTCAATCTTTTCATAATTAATTCCCATCATTGACCCTGAACAAATAACATCAAATCTTTTATCTAGATTAAATGATTTTAAAGATGTTGCACAATTAATACAGTCTTGCAGTTCATCAAAGAATATTAAAGTTTCATTTGGTACAAATTCAAAATTATTATTTATAATAGAAATATTTTTTATAATAGTATCAACTTCAAAGCCATTATCAAATATAGTTTTATATTCTTTTTGTAAAGCAAAATTTATTTCAACAACATATTTATAATTATTTTTAGCAAAGTTTTCAATGGCATCAGTTTTACCTATTTGTCTTGCTCCTCTAACAATAAGTGGCATTTTATCTTTAGATTCTTTCCAATTTACCAAAAAAGAATCAATTTTTCTCTTTAATCTAGCCATATATTATTCATCTCTACACCAACTTTATCACAAAATTCCAACGTTTTCAAGATATTCTATCACAAAATTCCAGTTATTTTTGAAGAATTTTACACATTTTTCCAAAAGAAAACTATTAATATGTACATTTTTATTTTCTCTTTTTTGTAGTATTTTTTAACAATAAGCGTTCACTTCTGTTCATATCCGTTCACTTTTCCGTTCATATGCGTTCACTTTCTATTTAAACTAGTAATAAAAATATAACTAAAAACATTTGAAATTTTCCAAAAATATTATATAATATATTAACTTTATAACTTTTAAGGGGTGTAATATGCAAAGAAATGAAATAATTGAAGCAATAAATCAAAAAACTATAGAAGTAAAAAAACTAATTAGCGAAATAGATGAATTAAAAAAAATGTTAAGCGCATGCAATAGCCAGCCAAAGGAAAACTTTACAGATGATGAAAAAATAAATATTTTTATGGACTACTTTAAAGGTAGAGATAACGTATATCCTTATCTTTCTATTAACAAAAATGACCCAAGTAAAAAATATTATATTCCAAAATGTGCTAATGAATGGAATAAACATATTTGCAATAAAACTATGGGTAAAAAATGTAAACCTTGTAACTATTGGATTGATAAACCTATAGATAAAGAAGTTATTAGAAAGCATTTATTTGATAATGAACAAATAGGTATTTATCCTATGTTAGAAGATGAAACTTGCTATTTTCTAGCTTTTGACTTTGATGATAAGAAAAATGAAAATAATATTAAAGATGATGTACTTGCATTTGCAAGCGTTTGCGATAAAAACAATGTACCAATTGCTATTGAAAGAAGCAGGTCAGGACATGGTATTCATGTTTGGATATTTTTCAAAAATAATATAAAAGCTCTAACTGCAAGAAAAATGGGCAGTTTACTTTTATCAAAAACAATGGAAATTCGTGATAACTTAAAAATCGATTCATTTGATAGAATGTTTCCAAATCAAGATACACTGCCAAAAGGTGGCTACGGAAATTTAATAGCACTTCCTTTCCAAAATGAACCAATGAAATATAATAATACTTCCTTTTTAGATAGAAACTTTATTGCCTTTGAAAATCAATATAGTTATTTAAGTAAAATTAAAAAGATGAGTAATGAAGAAGTTTATAATGTAATAAATACATTATCAGAAAACACAATAGATATAAGTAATGAATACATTGAAATTAAAAAAGAAATAAAAAATAGGCAAAAAAACAATTTTGATTTTCCAAAAGAAATTAATGTCGTTTTAAATAATATGATATGCATTGATAAAGCAAATTTAAGCGCAGCCGTTAAAAATTGCTTTAAAAGACTTGCAACATTTGCAAATCCAGAATTTTTCAAAAAGCAAAGAATGAGATTATCAGTTCATAATGTACCTATGGTAATAGATTGTAGCAAAGAAGATGACAAATATCTAATGATTCCAAGAGGAAAATTTGAATATCTATGTGAATTATGTAATGATAATAAAATAAAAATGAATATTATTGATAAAAGAAATAATGGACAAAAATTGAACATAAAATTTAATGGTAAGTTACGAGATGACCAAAGTATTGCATTAAATGAAATGTTAAAATATGAAAATGGAATACTTGAAGCTCCAACAGGATTTGGAAAAACAGTTATATGTTGCAATCTTATTGAAAAAAGAAATGTTAATACTCTTATAGTTACTTTCAATCTTTCATTATTAAAGCAATGGAAAGAAAGATTAAAAGAATTTTTAGATATTGATGAAATCGGTCAAATTGGTGATGGAAAAAACACTTTAACAAACAAAATTGATGTTGCAAGCATAAAAACAATTTATAATGATGGTAAATTTAGTGATATAGTTAAAAATTATGGAATGATAATAATAGATGAATGTCATCATTCTTCTGCTTATACTTATGAAGCAGCATTGAATATGATAAATGCAAAATACGTATATGGAGTATCTGCTACTCCTGAAAAAGAAAATGGTCATACTCCAATTATAAAAATGCAATGCGGTGATATCAGATATAAAGTTAATATCAAAGAATATAATAAAAAGTTAAATTTATTAATGAAAGTTTATAGTAAAACTGTTCATTTAAACTTTGTTAATAAAAATGTAACAGACTATAAAATCAATGAAATATATGACCTAATATCAAAAGATGTAATTAGAAATAATATAGTTATAAAAGATATTGAAAATGAATTTAAGAAAAATAAAAATATACTAGTACTAACAGAAAGAATTGAACATCTAGAATATCTATATGAAAGACTTTCAAATATAACTAATAATATAATTGTTTATCGTGGTGGTTTGAGCAAAAAAATTATAAAAAAATATGATGAATTAAATTCTAATATTAAAGAAAATAATGAAAACAAAATAATAATTGCTACAAGTTCTTGTATAGGCGAAGGATTTGATGATTCTACTTTAGAAGTATTGTTCCTAACTATGCCGATATCTAGCATAAATAGAATGATACAATATACAGGAAGACTTCATAGAAAAAACGAAAATAAGAAAGAAATAATAGTTTATGATTATATAGATGATAATTTTTCAATGATTAGAAATATGTTTTTAAAAAGAAAAAAAGCTTATGAAAAAGTAGGTTACGAAATTATTGAAGACAATTATCAAATCCATTATAATTATGAAATAAATTAAAAAATAAACCTATATAAGACGACAAAAAAAGCAAAAAAATATGATAAAATATATAGTGAGGTGAAAAAATTATGAGTATATCTAAAATTAATCCTAGTATAACTATTGATTATTTAACAAATTTTCCTGAAAATTTATATTTAGATAGGAAACGTGCAAAAGTTTCATTACAAGATTTAGCAAATGAAATTGCATCATTTGCTAATGCTAATGGTGGAGTAATTGCTGTTGGGATAACTGATAGTGGATTAATAGAGGGCTTCAATCAATATGGTCCAAAAAAATTAAATGACTGTCAGAAAGTTGTATCTGGATTTTTAAATCCATCACCTGTTTATGAATGTGAATTACTTAATGTAAAAAATAATAAAGATGAAGATGATAATATATTGTTGTTTCACGTAGAACCTGTTATGAATTATATAGTAAGAAACAATAAAGACGAAGTATATTGTAGACAAGGTGATTCATCAATAAAATTAACATCAGACCAAATTAGAAGTTTAGAATATGATAGAAAAGAACGTGATTTTGAAACCGAAATATTAACCGATACATCTATTGATGATGTAGATTTGGAAATAGTTGAACTTTACAAAAATAAAATAGGTACAAACCTACCTGTAGAACAAGTTCTAAAAGCTAGAGGTTTTTTAAAAGAAAAGCAAGGACAACTTCACTTAACAAAAGCAGGAATATTATTATTTGGAAAAAATCCATCAATGTATTTACCAAGTGCTAGAGTGCGTGTTTTAAAATTTGAGGGAAACGATTTCCAAGTTGGAACAGATATGAATATCGTTAAAGATAAAACTTTTGATTCTTGTCTATATAAAACTATTGCACAAGCTAAAGAATTTATTAATACACAACTTAGAGAATTTACACATCTAAATTCCAACGGAATATTTGAAACCATATCTGAATACCCTGAATTTGCTTGGTACGAGGGTCTTGTTAACGCAGTAACTCATAGAGATTACAGTAACAGTGGTGAACATATTACAGTTAAATTATTTGATGATAGACTAGAAATATGTAGTCCCGGAAAGTTAGGCGGATTTGTAACATTAGACACTATGAAAACAAAAAGATATTCTAGAAACCCACAAATTGCCAGGGTATTAAATGAAATGGGATTAGTAAGAGAGTTAAATGAAGGGGTAAAAAGAATTTATAGTGAAATGAAAAAATATTTTTTAAAAGATCCAATATATTCTGAACCTGATAGAAATTCAGTTTTACTTGTTCTTGATAACAATATAGTTATGCGCAGTCGTAGAAAAGAAGAAAGTATGTTAAAAAATACTATTATTCAAGATAAATGGAAAGACCTAAATTACTTGGAAAAGCAAGTATTAACAACAATATTTGATAAAGGCGAAATTAGTTCGGAAGAAACCGCTGAAATAATTAATAGAGGTAAAACAACAGCTATAAAATTATTAAATAAATTAGTAGATATGGATTTAATTATTTGGGTAGGAACATCAAAATTTGATAAAAAAGGCAAATATATAATGAAATATTAATATATAATATTTAATTAATTATTAACTTGCACTTAATTTATATAAATGGCAATCTTATCATTTATCTTTTTAAATTTTTACTTTTAAACTAGTATGAATGTACATTTTTGTACATTTTTATTTTCTCTTTTTTGAGCATACTTATTTTCTCTTTTTTGTACATACCCATAGTATCTTTTAACAATATGCGTTCACTTTTTGTTCATATCCGTTCACTTTTTGTTCATATGCGTTCACTTTCGTTCAAATCAGTTCACTTCCGTTCATATGCATTCACTTCCATTCATATCCGTTCACTTTCTGTTCATATGCGTTCACTTCCGTTCATATCCGTTCACTTCCGTTCATATCCGTTCACTTTCCATTCATATGCGTTCACTTCTGTTCATATGCGTTCACTTCCGTTCAAATGCGTTCACTTCTGTTCATATGCGTTCACTTCCGTTCAAATGCGTTCACTTCTGTTCATATGCGTTCACTTCCGTTCAAATGCGTTCACTTCCGTTCATATGCGTTCACTTCTGTTCATATGCGTTCACTTTCTGTTCATATCCGTTCAATTTCTGTTCATATCCATTCACTTCTGTTCATATCCGTTCACTTTCCATTCAAATGCGTTCACTTTTTGTTCATATCCGTTCACTTTCTGTTCATATCCGTTCATTTTCCATTCAAATGCGTTCACTTCCGTTAAAATGCGTTCACTTTCTGTTCATATCCGTTCACTTTCTGTTCATATCCGTTCACTTTCTGTTCATATCCATTCACTT
>CANQIL010000020.1 GCA_947624045.1 uncultured Bacilli bacterium | reverse complement strand
TTTCAAGTGAGGTTTGCTTTTTTTTAATGAATTTAAAATTAGGTTGCGGACAGAGTCTGCGGTATGATATGAGTGGAAGTTTATTTGAATATGTAATGGGTGTATTAGAATACGATGCTCAAGGAGAAGTTGAACATTCTGGACAAATCGTAGCAGGCTCATCAGGATTTAAGGGCTTAAGTGAAAGTGGAAGTAGTACAACTGGAAGTTATGACTTGCCAAATGAGAAATACTATAATAAGTACAAAAGCGCTGATCCAACATCAGGCTGGTTATTAACTAAGCCGGAATCAGCTTGTAATGGAGGAAAGTGTTATGGTCACGTTTTATCAGAAACTTCAAGTTGGTATAGCGATTATGCTCGTTTTGTCAATCGCAGTAATCCGTGGTTCTTACGTGGCGGTCGCTTCTACGATTCCACAGGTGCTGGGATATTCAATACGGACTACTACAATGGCAATTCCAGCAATAACGCTTCTTGCCGCTTGACTCTAATTTCCTAATTTTTTCTCGGACCTTGTTGCATAAATGGACATTAATATTAATTAAAACCTTCCTTTATTTGATTTTAGACTTATAAGTTTTCTTATAGGTCCTTTTTTTTGAAGAATTTTTTGTAATTTCTTCAATTTTACTTACTAAAGTTTTAATCGCATCGTTATCATTTATGTAATAAGCCTTTTCATTTTTATATTCTATTTTAATATAACTTTGACTATTTTCTTCTGAATGGCTATAGCTATTTAGAACATTTTCTAAACTAGATAAATCTATTTTCTTTTTAAAAGAATATTTTGTTGTTGTGGTATCTACTTTCACACCTACAGAAAGTGCAGGGGTAGTTTTAGAATATTTGATAATATCATTATCATAAAAATAATAATTAGTTGTAGTAGATGGCTTAGAGTAAAAATTCATTGTTATTAATAAATTATAATTATTTGGTATTTCTATTTTCCTTAATTTTAAAAATACTAAACAAATTATTAATAAAATTAAAATACTTGATATTAAAACTATATTTTTTAAATATTTCATAAAATCACAACCTTTGTCTTAATTATACAAAAAATACTAAAAATAGTAAATTATGTATTTTAGTTGTTTTGTTTTTTACTTAATTATGCTAAAATTATAATAGGCAGGTGATTAGTGTGAAGAGAATGGACCGCTATAGAGATGAAAACAATTATTATCAACCATCACGCTCTGATAAAAATCAAGACTTATATCAAAACTTAGGTAATAATGTACGCTATGCTAATTTCTCTGATGTAGCTAATGCTAATGCCTATGACTTAACGGATGCTAAAGATAATTATCGTACGAGAGAGGGCTATCAAAAATATCGTGATTATCAAGATATGATGCCTTTGCCTCCTATGAAAAAAGAACTAGAAGAATTTAACTATTTATATAGAGAACACGAAAATAAAGTCTATGATATTAATAGTGTCTTAGCAATGGCTAGGGAAAATAGAGTAGATAAGTTAGACGAAAAAAGAAAATTAAAAAATGAAGATTATAATATTTTTTCCAAAATAAATAAAAAAGAACTTGAAAGATTTCGTAAAGAAAGAACAGGCGAATATACTAAGCCTGATAATGAGCTAAGAGAATTTATTGATACAATAACTTCTAAAACTTTAGCAGGAGAAATTGATAAAGATACAACCGTTGATTTACTTAGTGATTTAATGGCAACATCAGCTATGGATAAAGTTGATCCTCAAAAAGAAGAAATATCTAAGTCACAAGAATTAAGAGATATAGAGGATTTAAAAAGACTCCAAGAATTGACTCAGACTAATCTAAAAATGCAAAAAGAACCTACTGAAGAGGTAACTAATTTTAAAGATGCCGATACAGACTTTTATACTAGAAGTATGGATTTATCAGAAAAAGACTTTAATTTTTCATCTGATGAGCATAAAAAAGTAGCTTGGCCTATTTTAGTACTTTTATTTTTAGTAATAGTTGTAGTTACAGTAGCCGTTGTTTATTTCTTATATAAATATCTTTATAAATAACAATTAAAAGGTAGCTTTAGATATTCTAACTACCTTTTTTAGCGTAATAAATTAGAAAGATACTCTAGTGGGAAATTTTTGAATATTATTAGCTTCTTTTGTTTCACAATTTTGAATAATATATTTTCCTGTTTCAAGCTCTCTTGCTAAAGCAATAGCTTTATCTAAATCCTTATTATGAAATATAACTTTTTCTTCACAAATTATTACATATTCGTTAGGATATAGCTTTTTTAACTTAGTTAGGTTTTCTTTAAAATATTTATAGTTTTTATCTATATGGTCCATTAATAATGCCTCCTTTGTATAATATATCATACCACTTTTTTTGCGCTTTTAACTAGAAAATTAAAATTTACCCGGAAATTACCCGGAAATTTACCCGGAAATTTACCCGGAAAATTACTAGGAAATTTACCCGGAAACAAAACTGCTAATTTTATCTAAAACGCTTCTTTTAAAATACTTAAACTATTTCTTTTTTTTCGCAAATTTCTTTCCAACTTTTTTAATTTTGTGATAAGATATTTATGTAAACATTACTAGGATGTGAAAGTTATGAATATAGATTTTATTGTGAATGACTATGCTTTAGTTTGGACCATACTTTTTCAAGCTTCTATATCAGAAGCCATACAAAAATTTAAACAACGTATCTGGCTAAATTACAAAGAAGAGTATAATCAAGCTTATAAAGATAAAGAAGCTCTTTTAAAAGACCCTAAAAATTTTATTCCCAATGATGATAGAATTTATAATACAGTAATGGAAAGTAAAGAATATGAAAAATTAAGAAAAGAGGCCGAAAAATATCGACTTGAAGTTATGAGTATTTGGGATAATAAGAAAAAAGAAATTAATGAATTTGTTAAAAAAATGTTTAAAAGGGACTTAGGAAATTATAAGTTTCTAGTAGTTAACAAAGAAATTAATATCATAGATACAACTAAAAATACTGATAACTATGAAAAAGTATTTATCTTAGGACTACCAATAGATAAAAAAGAGCCTACTAAAATTATCCTTAATATTCTTATGAGTATCTTTGATAAAGAAATAAAAAACTATTCTTTAACGACAGAAAACTTTAAATATGCTATATTAGAACTAGCCGTTGTTAATGAGTTCGCAACTCTTATAAATGATGAGAGTTATTACCTAGTTAGTAACCCCTCATTAAGAGATTTAAAAAGATGCTTGTATCCATATTGGCTTATGTTTTTAGGCGTACCTAAAGAAGATTTCCTTAAATTTATGATGCGCGATAATATAGCCTTTGATATTGAAAAATATGCTTATGAAAAAGAACTTAAAAAAATGGACTTAGAAGATTTTATTGACTTTTGTATTCGTAATAAAAGATATATAATTAGACCTAGTGCACCAACAGAAGTAATTTAATAAAAAATAGGGGGTAGTATGATGGATGAAAAGATAAAAATATTACTAGATAAAATAAATATTGATAAAGAAAATTATCAATATTTTTCTGATAGTAAAATTACCAAGATAAAAATTAATTCTAAAAATGATATATGGACAATTTTTATAGAAAAAGAATTACTTCTACCCGTAAATATATTAGAAGAATTATTAGAAAAAAGATTTAATTTAGATGATAAAGCTACAGCTATTGACTTTATCTTTACAATAAAAAAGCCTGATAATAATATATATCTAGATTATTATAAATATCTTTTAAAACTACTAAAAGAAGAAATAAAAGTAATAGAAGTATACGAAGATGCCTTAAAAATAAAAGAAGAAAAATTAAGTTTAATAGTAGGAAATAGTTATGAAGAAGAAAAACTTAATGGAGTACTAGCAAAAATAAATAGTTTTTATCATAAATTAGGTTATTTAGAAGATATAAATATTTCTATCGAACAAGAAGATAATATTTTAGAAGAGATACAAAATGAATTAGAAAATATAAAGATGCCAGTAAAGATAAAAAGTGAAGTTAAAAAAGAAAGTGAAACTCCTAAGATAAAAAGAAAAGAAAAGAAAGATGAAAATTGTGTTATAGGTAGAAATATTAGTGATGAAGCTATTAAAATAAAAAGTCTTTTAGGAGAAGATAATAATATTACCGTAGAGGGATTTGTCTTTGGAACTGATTATTTTGAATCTAGTAAAAATGATTTTAAGATAATTACTTTGAAAATTACAGATTATACTGATAGTATTTATTGTAAGATATTTGTAAGAGAAAATGAAGAATATAAAAGATTATGTGATGAGTTATGTGAGGGTAAATGGTTTAAAATAAGGGGTTATACTAAAAATGATGCTTATTCTAAAGAGCTAGTATTGTTTGCTAGAGATATAGTTAAAATTACTAAAGAAGTTAATGTTATAAAAGATGAAGCTTTAGAAAAAAGAGTAGAGTTACATGCTCATACTAAAATGAGTCAAATGGATGGTTTATGTGATGAAGTTGAATTAGTAAAACAAGCTATTGCTTGGGGACATAGTGCTATTGCGATTACAGACCATAATGGGGCGCAAGCTTTTCCTCATGTCTTTAATTATGTAACAAGTTATAATAAAGAATTAAAAGAGGGAAGTAAGCCTTTTAAAGCTATATATGGAACAGAACTTACTATGATAGATGATGCAGTTGATATTGTAGTTAGACCTGATGAATCTATTATGTTAGATGATACTTTTGTAGTTTTTGACTTTGAAACGACAGGTTTTAATGCTGGTGGAGCTGATTCTATTATTGAAATAGGAGCAGTAAAAATAAAAGACGGGGTTATTCTAGAGAGATATGATGAATTAATTAATCCAGGTAGGCCACTTCCGCAAAAAATAATAGATGTAACTAACATTACGGATAGTATGCTAGAGGGTAAAGATAATGAAGAAAATGCCGTTAAGAGATTTGTTAGTTGGTTTGGGGATTGTCCAATGGTAGCGCATAATGCTAAGTTTGATGTGTCTTTCCTAGAAATGGCTTATAAAAAATATAACTTAGGTACATTTACTAACCCGGTAATTGATACCTTAGAGTTATCAAGAACAATGGACAATACTTATGCCAGACACTCTTTATCTGCTTTAGTAAAAAGATATGAAGTACCTTGGGATGAGTCTGCTCACCATCGAGGCGATTATGATGCCGAGGGAACAGCTTTAGTTTTTCATAAAATGTTAAAGAAGTTATCTAATCGTAACATTGACAAAATGTGTGATTTGCAAAAATTAGTTAGTAAAGAAGAAATTCACAAATACGGTAGGGCACATCATTTGAATATCTTAGTAAAAAATAAGACGGGTTTAAAAAATTTGTTTCAATTAATCTCGCTTGCCAATACGACTTATCTATATAAAACACCTAGAATTTTACGTAGTGAAATAGAAAAACATCGCGAGGGTTTATTAATAGGTAGTGGGTGCTACGAAAGTGAAGTTTTTACCGAGGCGCGTAGTAAGAGTGAGGACGAGCTTTCTAATGTAATTAGATTTTATGATTATGTTGAGGTACAACCTTTAGAGTGTTATGACCATTTGATTCAAATGGGGGACTTTGGTACGAAAGTAGAATTGGCTTCCCATTTGGAAAAGATAATTAGAGTTACTAAAGATGCCGGTAAGATAATTGTCGCAACGGGGGACGTTCATCATTTAAAAAGAGCGGATAAAATCTATAGAGAAATTATTGTTAATCAAAAAGTTCCGGGGGGAGGCAGACACCCTCTTTGTAAAAGCAACATAAAAGAAATACCGTCTAATCATTTTAGGACTACTGAAGAAATGCTTGAAGATTTTAACTTTTTGGATAAAGACTTGGCTTATGAAATCGTCGTTGAAAATACGCAAAAAATTGCGGATATGGTAGAGATAGTAGAAGTAATTATTGATACAGGGGGTATACCTTTTTCACCACGCGTTAAAAGTGATGACGGTAAAAGCTACTTAGACTGTCCTAGAGTTGTGACAGACTTAGTTTATACAAGAGCCGAAGACTGGTATGGAAATCCACTTCCGCATTATATAGAAGAAAGAATTGCAACCGAGCTTTATGGAGATATTGTTTTAAAAACGATAAAAGAACAGTTAAAAGGAGAAGTGGCAGAGGATAAGTTAGACGAAGAAGCCTTTGCTAAGTTACACGAGGTTATCCTTGAGGGCTTTGAGGCGGTTAAGAAGTTAATTGGTGAGCATTTACAAAAAACGAGTGAAGAAGAAATTCCGCCTGAGGAGCTTCCAAAAAAGATAAAGAAAGTTTTGGGAGGTATTATTGGTGGAGGCTTTGACCCGATATACTTAATTGCCCAAAGATTAGTTAAGCACTCTAACGATGAGGGATATTTGGTTGGCTCCCGTGGGTCAGTTGGCTCTAGCTTTGTCGCAACTATGATGGGTATTACGGAAGTAAATCCACTACCGGCGCATTATCGTTGTTTACAGTGTAAAGTAAGTATTTTTGATGATGATGAGGGCAACTCTTTGGGAGCAACCTATTCTTCTGGTTTTGATTTGCCGGATAAGGAATGTCCACATTGCCATATTCCTCTTTATAAAGACGGACAAGATATGCCTTTTGCGACGTTCTTAGGTTTTAATGCAGATAAAGTTCCCGATATTGACCTTAACTTTTCAGATTTGAATCAAGCTAGTGCTCATGCTTATACGAAAGTATTATTTGGTGATGATAATGTTTACAGAGCCGGAACTATTGGTACTGTTGCGGATAAAACGGCTTTTGGTTTTGTTAAGGGCTACTTGGAAGAAAAGGGGATTAATGATATGCGTACGGCGGAAGTTGAACGGTTAGCTATCGGGTGTACGGGTGTTAAGAGAACAACAGGGCAACATCCGGGCGGTATCGTTGTTGTACCAGATTATATGGACGTGTCTGATTTTACGCCTTTTCAGTTCCCGGCCGAAGATGCAACGGCAGAGTGGCGGACCACCCATTTTGATTATCACTCAATTGACCAATGTCTTTTAAAGCTTGATATTTTAGGTCACTCTGACCCAACGCAATTACGTCTTATTCAAATGCAGTCTAATACTGACATTATGAAAGTACCACTTGATGATAAAGAAACGATGAGTATTTTCACATCAACTAAAGCCCTAGGCGTAACAACCGATGAGATTATGTGTAATACCGGAACGCTTGGTATACCAGAGTTTGGTACTCCTTTTACGATAAAATTAGTTGAAGATACTAAGCCAACTACTTTTGGCGAGTTAATTAAAATATCAGGTTTATCTCACGGTACTGATGTCTGGCTAGGTAATGCTCAGGAATTAATTCAAAAAAACATTGTTCCGTTTAAAGAAACAATTGGTTGTCGTGATGATATAATGGTTTATTTGATGTATCACGGTCTAGAGCCAATTAAAGCTTTTAAGATTATGGAGTTTGTTAGAAAAGGAAGAGCTAGTAAGCCTAAAGACCACGAGCAATGGGTTGAGTATGAAGAGTTAATGCGTAAAGCTGATATTCCTGATTGGTTTATTGGTTCTTGTGCAAAGATTAAGTATATGTTCCCTAAAGCTCACGCTTGTGCTTATGTAATTAGTGCTTTTAGAATTGCTTGGTATAAAGTTCATATGCCGGTTTACTTTTATGCTTCTTGGTATTCATCTAAAGCAACTGATGTTGATGTTGTCGCCATGATTGGTGGCTACAACGCTATTAGAAGAAAAATTGAAGATATTGAAACAAAAGGCTTTGAAGCTACTAATAAGGAAAATGGGCAAGCTGAAAGTTTAAAGGTGGCTTTGGAGGCAACGGCTCGTAATATTAAATTTTTGAATATCGATTTATATAAGAGTGAAGCTACCGTTTGGGTGGTTAAGAGTGAAACGGAAATTTATCCACCATTTAATTCTATTGACGGTTTGGGTGAAAGTGTTGCGAGCAATATTGTTAGAGAAAGAGAAAAACAACCTTTTATTAGTATTGAAGATATTCAAAATAGAGCTAAAGTTTCACAGACTTTGATAAGTCGTATGAAAGATATGAATATATTTAAGGATTTGCCAGAGTCTAATCAATTAAGTTTATTTTAGGAGATGTTATGGAATTTATTAGAAGTGATAAGACAAAAGTTGAGTTTGAAACAATATTAAATGGCGGAAGTGAGGCTACTTTATTTAGACATTTTAAAGGTAAGTGCTACAAGATAATTACTCTTGCTAAGTCGGCAGATACTTTGGAAGATATGGTTATTTATGAGGGACAGTATGGAGATAGGCCTGTTTGGTGTCGAGGAGCCGTTGAGTTTTTTTCGGAAGTTGATAAGAAAAAGTATCCGGAAGTAGAACAAAAATATCGCTTTCAAGAAATAAAGTAGGTGAAGTAGATTTGAAATTTACAATTTTAGTAAATAAGGATAATAAAGTAACTACTAAGTATTTAAAAAAGATAAAGCTTGTTAGTGTTAGAAAAAAGGCTCAAGAGTTTTTAGTAGAAGAAAATACGTATAAAGCTTTTTTAGAACTACAAGCTTTTTGGCGGGAAAAAAAGGTTTTTCTTGAACTAAAAAAGGCTTTTGTTCCTTTCGAGGTAGAAAGTTTTGATGAGCATAGTACAGGGTTAGCTTTAGATATTAGTCTTTTTAATGAAAATGATGACTTTTCTTATGAAGAAGTTTTTGACTCTTTAGATAAGTTTGGTTTTATTTTCAATTATAATGATGAAGATGCTTGTAATAAAGATATTCATATAAGATATGTTGGCAAAGTAGTTGCGCCTATCATAAGGAAAAATAAGTGGACATTAGAAGAGTACTTAACTAATTTTTCGGCTATTATAGCTATTAATAAAGAAAAGGGTATGACTTCTTTTGATGTTGTTGCGGAAGTTAGTAATTTGTTTGGTTTTAAAAAGAGCGGGCATACTGGTACTTTAGACCCTTTAGCCGAGGGGGTAATGTTGGTCGCCATTAATAAGGCAACAAAAGTAGTAGAACTGCTTACATCATATGAAAAAGAATATGTAGCTAAAGTAAAGATTGGTGTTGAAACCGATACTTTAGATATAACGGGTAATGTTATAAAGAAAAGTAGTATACCTAATAATTTAGATATTAATAAGGGGCTAACTTTTTTCAAAAAAACTTATAATCAAGAAGTACCAATTTACTCAGCTGTTAAAGTTAAGGGAAAAAAGCTTTATGAATATGCTAGAAATAAAAAGGACGTTTCTTTACCTAAAAGGCAAGTTACTGTTAAGGAAATAGAACTTTTAGAAAAAGAGCAAGATACTTTTACTTTTAAAGCTTTAGTATCTAAAGGGTGCTATATCAGAAGTTTAATTAGAGATATTTGTAATTATTTAGGTGTTTGTGGTACGATGAGTGAACTTACGAGAACTAAGCAGGGTAATATTTCTATCGATGAGTGTAGTAAATTATCTGATATTAAAAATAATAATTATAAGCTTTATAGTATGGATGAATTGTTAGCTATAAAAACTATAATGGTTGATGATAGTCTAGCTTTTAAAATAAAAAATGGCCAAGTCTTAGAAAATACTTGGGGTATTACGGATAAAGTTCTTTTTAAAGATAAAGAAGATAAGTTACTAGGAATTTATGAGGGTAGAGATAATAAATTAAAAGTATGGAAAAATTTCTAAAAGATATAAGGCATTAAATTAAATGCTTTTTTTTTGAAAAAAATAATAAAATGTAAATTCATTTCTAATAATATAGTTGGAGGTGATATTATTACATTTAAGTATCGTTATCGAAAACAAATTATCTTAGGAATTATTGGGGTTTTATTACTTGGTGTTGGGGGCTTTTTTAGCTATAAAATATTTTTTAAAGAAAAGAAAAATACAGTTGATGAAGAAAAGGTGGTGGCAAAATTTGTAAAAAAAGAAGAAGAAAAAGATAAAAAGAATGAAAAGAGTTCATCTCAAAAAGATGAAAAGATAACTTATAAAGTTGATATTAAAGGGGAAATAGTAAATCCAGGCATTTATTCTTTAGAAGAGGGTTCTAGAGTAATTGATGTTATTAATATGGCGGGTGGTCTTACCGAAAATGCTAATACGACTATAATTAATCTAAGTAAAAAAATAACTGATGAAATGGTTATTATTATTTATAGTAATGACCAAGTAAATGATTTTGCTAAGACAAAAGAAATAGAAGAACAAGTTTTAGATAAATGTAATGACGGTGAAATTAGGAATGATGCTTGTATAGAAACAGAAGAGGAAGAAGAGCCAACTACTAAGCTAATATCAATAAACACGGCTACTAAAGAAGAATTAATGAACTTACCAGGAATTGGGGAAGCTAAAGCTTTAGATATAATTAAGTATCGAGAAGAAAATGGACCTTTTCAAAATATTGAAGATATTAAAAATGTATCCGGAATAGGGGATAGTTTGTTTGCTAAAATTAAGGAAAACATTACTCTCTAATTATTTTTATATATTTTTAATAATACTTGTAAGCCTAATTTCTCTAATTAGAATTACTTATCCTGTTAAAGTAGAAAAACAAGATGATACTTACTTTTATGGCAGAATTACTAAATATAATATAACTTCTACTAAACTAACAATTTATCTTAAAAATAAACAAACACTTATTGGGACTTATTATTTTTTAAATGATAAAGAAATAGAAAACTTTAAAAATATCTCTTTAGGAGATAAAGTAATAGTAAAAGCAACAATTTCTAAACCCTTAAAGAATAGAACTAATAATACTTTTAATTATCAAAAATACTTAGCTCATAAAAAAATATATTATCTTTTAAAAATAGAAAAAATAAAAAGAATAAGTAAAAATAAAAATATTTATTACTATCTAAAAAACTTAATTTATAAAAGAATAGGAAATGATAAATACTTAAATACTTTTTTACTAGGAAATAAAAGCTATTTAGAAAAAGAAGTATTACAAGCTTATCAAGAAATAGGAATATCTCATTTATTTGCGATAAGTGGTATGCATATAAGTATCTTATCAAGTATCCTTTTAAAAATACTAGGTAAAAAGAAAAATAAAAGCTATTTTCTAGTAAGTATTATTTTACTTATATATCTACTTATAATTGATACATCATCATCAGCTATAAGAGGGTGCTTGTTTTTTATTTTATTTTCAATAAATAAAATCTATTACTTTTATGTGCCTCCTTTAAAGATATATTTGCTTACTTTACTAATAACTCTATTAATAAATCCTTTTTATATATTTGAAGTAGGCTTTTTATACTCATTTTCTATATCTTTTTCTCTTTTATATTTAAGTAGCGAATTAAAAGGTAATTACTTTTTTAGTTTACTAAAAGTATCATTAATATCTTTTATAGTAAGTATACCTATAAGCTTATATAACTTTTGTGAGTTAAATCTACTTAGTATTATTTATAATTTATTCTTTGTACCACTTATTTCTTTAATTATATTTCCCTTAGAAATAATTAGTTTTTTTATACCTTTCTTAAGTAAAATATCTTTACTTTTTATAAATATCTTAGAAAGTAGCGCTCTTTTTTTAAATAAAATAGATATTGTTAAACTAAACTTTTATAAATTTAATATAGCTTTTTACTTAGGCTATGCAATGCTTATAATACTACTACTTTTAGAAATAAAGAAAAAACATACAAGTAAAATGCTTATCATTATAATTATTCTTTTAATTAGTCATTACTTTTATAAAGATAATAAAACATTTATAAAAATGCTTGATATCGGACAAGGGGATTCTATATTAATATATTCTAAGGGAGAAGCTATCTTAGTAGATACAGGTGGTGTCCAAGAAAAAGAAGATAACTTAGTTAGAAATATAACCCTACCTGTCTTAAAAAGCTTAGGAGTAAAAAAATTAAAAAAACTAATAATTACTCACGGGGACTATGACCATATAGGCGAAGCTGACTATTTACTTAAACATTTTAAAGTAGAAGAAGTCTTAATAAATAATAATAAAATTAATTACTATGAAAAACAGTTATTAAAATATAAAGCTAAACAAGCTAAAGAGGGTTATACCTTTACTTTAAAAGATATTGTCTTTGTCCAATTAAATAAAAACTTAGAAGATGAAAATGACTCATCACTTGTCTTTTTAGGTATTTATAAAGATAAAAGCTTTTTACTAATGGGAGATAGCTCTAGTAAAACAGAAGAATACTTACTAAAAAGATATAACTTAAAAAATATTACTATCCTAAAAGTAGGACATCACGGCTCTAAGACTAGTACAAGTGATAAATTTATAGAAGAAGTAAAACCTAAAATTAGTTTAATTTCTGCCGGAATAGATAATAAATTTAAGCACCCTCATAAAGAAATATTAAAAAAACTACAAGATTCTTTAGTATATGTAACTAAAGATAAAGGAACAATTACTGTTAACTTAGATAACTTAAATGTTAAATATGATGGGTAGACTTTTAAAGAAAAATTATCTATAATTATGGTAATTGGTGGTGGTACTTTTGAAAAAATTAGATAATTTATATGAAATAAATGAAGTTGAGTTAAAACATTCTTTTTATGATGCTTGTAGTGATAAAGAATTTAGGGAATATGTAACTAATTTAGATATAAAAGAAGATATCTTAATGAAATATACATCTAGTTTAGAAGAAAGTTTTTTAGAATATAAAAATTGTAAAAAGTGTCCTAGTTTAGATAAATGTAAAAATAAAGTAAAGGGGTATACTTATACAGCTTTAGAAGATAAAGGAATAATTGAGTTTTCTTATGTAAGATGTAGAAAACAAGAAATTGTTGATTTAGAAAATGCTTATAAAGAAAACTTAGAAATATTTGAAATGCCTAAGAATATAAAAAATGCTAATTTTAAAGATATATATACAGATGATAAGAATAGAGTACCCATAATTAAGTATTTTAAAGAATTTATTGATGAGTATTTGAAAGAAAATAATCCTAAAGGGTTATACTTAACAGGCTCTTTTGGGAGTGGGAAGACTTATTTAATTGCGGCTTTATTTAATGAAATGGCTAAGAAAAAAGTAAAGAGTGCTTTAGTTTATTATCCAGAGTTTTTAAGAAGCTTAAAAGCTTCATTTAATAGTGATTATTCAGTTAAGTTTGATTATATAAAGAAAAGTCCGTTATTATTACTTGATGATATAGGAGCAGAAAATTGTAGTAATTGGTCTAGAGATGAAATATTAGGGCCTATTTTACAATATAGAATGGAAAATAATTTGCCTACTTTTTTTACATCTAATTTGACATTAGAAGAATTAGAAAAAAGTTTTGCTATTACATCATCAGGAGTAGATAAAGTAAAAGCTAGAAGAATAATTGAAAGAATAAAACAATTGACTAAGACTTTAGAATTAATAAGTAAGAATAGAAGAAATTGACAAATAGTGAAAAATTTGGTATAATATAGCCGTTTTCTAATGAGGGGGAAATGGCTATGAATTTTTATATTGTAAAAGGAAAAGCCGTTATAATGATATCAGTTGCGTTACTTCTTTTAGCATTAGGTTTAGAAGTATTTACTGATTTTGGAAGTATTAGTTTTGAAGAGTTAGTATTTGAAAATGTTGATGTTAAAAATATAGCTTTAGCTACTACTTCTGTAAAGAAAAGTAATGATACTGTTTTAGATACAGTTTTTAAGAAGCAAAATTTTAATAAATTAACCGAGATGAATTTGACTGAGGTTAAAGATATAAAAGCTTCTAAAATATTAACAAATGAAGATATTTGGCATTTACCTACTAGAGTAGGTGAAATTACACAGTATCCTAGTTATGGACATGTAGCTTTTGATATTACTAGTAAAAGAGGAGTAAATGAAGATATTTATCCAGTTGCGAACGGTGTAGTATCAGGAATATTTACAGATTCAGCAGGAGCTTTAATTGTAACAGTTTATCATAATATAGAGGGAGTTAGTTATACTTCTGAATATGTTCATTTATCTAGATATAGTGATTCTTTATATGTAGGTAAAGAAGTTACTATTAATGATTCACTTGGTAAAATGGGACAAACAGGTTTTGCCTATGGAGTTCATTTACATTTTGCTTTAATTGACTGTAAACTTTTTGATGAAAATGATAGTAATTGTAAAGATATAAATAGCTTTTATAATTATGGTAGGAAAAGATTTAATGAGGGGTTTAGTGGTTTAGGTAATTTAATTAGTATTCCTTATTCTTGGGAGTATTAAGCGGAAACTAGAAATTTCTAAGTAATTGACTTTTATAAAAGATTATGTATAATATTAGGTGATTGGTATTCAGGAAACTTTCGAAGCCTTGAGTCAAAATTGTGCCTAGCTCTTTTAAAGGGTTAGGTTTTTTAATTTTTCACTTGACAACACCCAATGGGGGGGGGTATGATATAGTTAGATGAAAATATAATTTGTGGAAAAAAGGTGTTTGAAAATAATGGAAAAGTATAATAAATATATCTTAATCTTAATAGCCGTAATTGTAATTGGTATGAGTATAGGTTACTCTGTTTTAAATAGTAATTTAAGTATTACGGGAGATGTTAATTATCGTCCTCAAGAAGATGTTAGAGTAACTAACTTTACGGCTAATAGTAAACCGGATAATATTACAATAGAATACTCAGACTATTCAAAGAATCAAGTAAAGTTAGGATATACAAATACCGAAGAACAAGAAACTAGTATTATTTATACAGTTGAAATTACTAATTATTCTACAGTAAATATGGGTATTTTAGAAATATATGATACTGATGAAAATGTAGAAGTACAAGAAAATATTATAGGTACTAAATTAGTAGGCTCAGGCGGTATTAAAGAATTTACTATTACCTTTAATTCAACTAAAGCAGAAACAAAAACCTATTTATTAACTTTTGAATTTGTCCCTATTTATACTGTTACTTATAATGGCCTAGGCAATACTGATAATTATGTAAAAGAAGTCTTAGAGGGAGGACAATTAAAACAAGACTTAGGAAAAGATTCAGAAATATGTAGTGTAACAATGGACGGAAGAAATTATAGTGATTATTCTTTTTCAAATGAAACTATAATAATTAATAATGTAACAGGTAATATAGTCATAAATGGATATGCACCTGATGAGCCAACTATACCAAATCCACCTGAATTAAATGGTGATATGATACCGGTATATTATCATAAAATAGATGATAAAACAGGTGAGTGGCGGAAAGCCGATGAAAGTAACTTAAATAATAGTTGGTATGATTATACAAATCAACAATGGGCCAATGCAGTAACTGTAGTAGCAGAGGGAAGCAATACAAGAGAATATTATAAAAATGAGGCAGGAGTTGGAACAACTATTCCAATGAGTGATATAAATACAATGTGGGTGTGGATACCAAGATATTCGTATACAATAAAAAGCGAAGATGGAACAAATTATTTAGGTAAAAAGTCATCTTGTACTTTGCCAACAATAGAATTACCAGGCGAAATAGATGTAAAATTTATTTCCAAAGATATGGAAAGTGAAAAAGGAAAAGCACAATATACAGGTAATGAAGCAAGTGAGTGGCGAACTAATAAAGCTTTTGATTTTCCAGAAACTGATAAAGAAGAAAATAATACACCAATAAAAAGAGGAGGAATATGGGTAAGTAAATTTGAGCCAACAGGAAGTTTACAAACAAATAAGCAAGCTTGTACAAATACAAGTTGTAATGTAAGTAATGTGACAATAAAACCTAGTGTTACTTCAATAAGGAGTCAAACAGTAAGTAGCTTTTTCTACATGTCGAGAAGTATGCAAGTAAGTTATGCAGATACTTATGGATTTAATAAGAATAGTGGTGACTTACATATGATGAAAAATGATGAATGGGGAGCCGTAGCGTACCTTTCACAAAGTAGATATGGAAAATATGGAAATAGTGAGTATACAGGAGCAAATAAAGAAGTATATATAAATAATGATATGGATTATATAACAGGGCATAGCGGAGGAAGTTCAAGTGCAAGATATAATGAAACAAAATATGAATATAATAATATGACTAATTTAGGTGAAGGGCAAGGCCAGGTTGGACCAGGAGCTTCCACAACCGGAAACATTTATGGAATATATGACATGAGTGGAGGAGCTTATGAGTATGTAATGGGAGTACTAGAATATGATGCTCAAGGAGTGAATACACATAATGGGCAAATTGTAGCAGGTACCTCAGGATTTAAGGGTTTAAGTGATTATGGAAGTGCAACCGGAAGTTATGACTTGCCAAATAAGAAATACTATAACAAATACAAAAGTGCTAATCCAACATCAGGTATGTCATCAGCTGAGCCGGAATTAGCTTGTAATGGAGGGATATGCTATGGACATGCTTTAAGTGAAACATATGGAACAAGTGCTGGTTGGTATGGAGATTCGGCTGGATTTATTTCCAGAGAAGACTCGTGGTTTCTTCGTGGTGGCAGTTATGGTTATGACACTTATGCAGGAATGTTCTATTCTAGCAGTATTGGTGGTTATTCCGACAATGTCTATTCTTGTCGCCTAGTTTTAACCCCCTAACTTTTTCTGATAGTGAATTGACATTTTTAAGGAAAAACGTTAATTTTCCTAGAAAAAGGAAAGTAAAGTTAATATGAATAATTATGATAATATTTTAGCTTATGCTAAAAAGAGAATAATGGATATATTACTAATAAAGAAGCAGAAGACTTAGAAAAATTAGACATTGAAAATAAAGTTGTTGAATTAATGGAAATTTTATTATAGAGGAAACAAGACAAATAAAATGAAAATTTAATGTCTTAAACACCTCTTTTTTTCTTGCTAAAATCACTTATCAATGATATATTTATCTTAGTTATACAATGATTTTGAGAAAATATATTTAACTAACTTTTTCAGGGGTGATACAATGGAGTTAGAAAAAAAGATAAGTGAATTTTTTTTCCTATCTAAGAAAATGTTTACAGAAAAGCAATTGAAAAGGATATTTTCTATAAATGATGATGAGGAAGAAAAGTTTCTTAAAGCCTTAGATACCTTAGTAGATAAAAAAATTATTAATAAAAGAAATGGTCGGTATTACTCAGATTATGAAAAAGATGAGTTAGCAACAAAAATAGAAGAATTCTTCTTAGTACATAAAAAAATATATTCTCTTAATGACTTAGAAAAAATCTTTAAGATAAATAATTTAAATCGAGTTAAATTTTATAATTGCCTAAATGAATTAGAAATGCAAGGAAAAATATTTTGTTTAGATGAAAAATCCTTTGTACACGTACCAGAAGACTCATACTTAAAAAGTGGTAGTTTAATGGAATCTAAACAAGGAAAATATTATATAAAAACAGAGGGCGAAACTATTACTATTGAAGATATAAAGTCCGCTAAAGTAGACGATATAGTCTTTGTCATAGAAGATTTAGATAAAAAGAAACACCCTAAACACGGCTTTGGTAAAATAGTTAGAATAGTAAAGCCAATTAGTTCAACTAAACAAAAAGATTATATGACTAATGGTATTATAAATAGAGATATTAAAAATGATAGTTATTGGTTTTTAAAAGACTTTGTAAAAATACCTATAAAGAAAAAAGACCTTAATGGAGCTTATCCATTAGATAAAGCTAATGTACTTGTAAGTTATGATAAAAATAATAAGCCTTTTGCTAAAGTAATAAATATTATAGAAAGAAAGAATAATAAACATATATTTACTTATCATAATGGTATATGGGAAAGTTTAGGTTTAGAAAAAATAAAAGCTACTTTAAATGACGGGTTAGCATATAAGGAAAATGACCAGATTTTAGCGAGCCTTTCTTTAGAAAAAGTAAATGGTTATTATACATTAGAATTAATAGAAAAAGTTGATTTTAATACTGAAAAACCTCGAGATAAAATGCGACTATTCGCAATAGATAGAGGCTTATCATTTGAATTTAATGAGAAAGTTTTAGAAGAAGCGGAAAATATTAAAAAAGAAATAACTCCTGAGGAGATAGAAAAAAGACTTGATTTACGAGAATTAGAAACCTTTACCATAGACTCAAGCTTTGCGAAAGACTTAGATGATGCCGTATCAATAGAAAAACTAAAAAATGGTTATCGCTTATATGTCCATATTGCCGATGTTAGCTATTATGTTAGACCGGGTAGCTTATTATTTAATGAAGCCATAAAGCGTGGTACTAGTGTTTACTTTGGCGATATGGTTATTCCTGAATTACCCGAAGTTATTTCTAATGGAGTATGCTCCTTAAATCCTAATGAAGAAAAACTTACTAAAACCTTAATTATGGATTTTGATGAAGAAGCTAATCTACTTAACTTTTCCCTACATAATAGCGTTATTAAAAGTAATATGAAAATGGCTTATAATAAAGTAAATGATTTATTAGAGGGAACAAATATAGACGGAGAATACTTACCATTTTATGAAAGCCTTTTTTATATGCAAATATTAGCTTCTAAATTAGAAGAACAAAGAATAAAAAGAGGTAGTACTTCCTTTACATCATTAGAATATATTTATGAATTAGATGAAAATGGTAAGCCTATATCAATATCGGAAAGAAAAGATGGGCCGGCTCAAAAAATAATAGAACATTTTATGATAATAACTAATCAAACTTTAGCCGAATATGCTTATTGGTTAGAATTACCTTATGTATTTAGAAATCATGAGTGTCCACAACTAGAAAAAATAAATATATTAAATACTAAGATAAAACAATTATCTTCTAAATTTAAACAAATAAAGAATTTAGATAATCCGAGAGTATTACAAAGATATTATGAAAATATTTGTAAAAATAAAACAACTCAAGAATTAAAGTACTTATCAAATATCTTTTTACAGTCCTTACCAAGAGCTTATTATGATAATGAAAATAAAGGACATTATGGATTAGCACTTGACTATTATGCTACTTTTACATCACCAATTAGAAGAGGACCTGATTTATTAAATCATTTATTCTTAGGAGAAGTCTTAGAAGAAGGTATACAGACAAAGCTTATGGAAGAATTAAGAGATAAATTAAAAGAATATGCCGATGAGTTATCTTTACGACAAAGAGAAGCCGATAATTTTGAATTAGAAATAGACTTCTTATTATTAAAGACTTTTGCTGATGACTATTATGACCAAGAATTAGATGCCAATATTGAATTTATTATGGAAGATAAGATGTATGTTAAGACTACTAATAATTTAGTAGGAGTTATTGAACTTGATAAAAATTATGTATTAGATAAAGATAAAAATATACTTATTGATACACTTAGAAATATTAAATATACTGTAGGTGATTTATTAAAAGTAAATATCTCTACGTATGAAGCTAAGAAGCATTACATTATTTTTAATATTTCTAAGAGTGAAAAAGCTAAAAAGCTTGAAAAAAGTAAAAAATAGTGATATATTTTAAGTGGTTTTTGAAAGACTAAGATAAGAGGACACGATAAGTTAGTTTAATTTTTTTAGAGAGTTCGTGGGTGGTGAAAACGAATAAATGGCTAATTTGTTACTACCTCTTTAGTTGAATTATAAAAAGTAATTCCGGCTTTGGTCGTTAAAATAATTAAGCTAAATAAAGGGTGGTACCGTGTTTTTTGCACTCCTGTTGGGGAAGTGCTTTTTTTTATATAAAAATTATTGACAAGTGCAAACATTTGTATTATTATAAAATTGTTAGTGGAAATATTTATTAAATGGGAAAGATAGGCAAGTTAGTTAGAGGAGGGATTTTTATGATAAAAGTATTTAGACAAAGTGCCATTAGAATAGAAGATAATGGAGTAATTATTTACTTTGACCCTTTTAAGATAGAAGAAAAGTTGGGGGATGCTACTTATATATTTATAACGCACGAGCATTATGACCATTATGATAAGGCATCTATTGAAAACTTAGTAAATGAAAATACTAAGCTTGTAGTACCTGAATGCTTAAAAGATATTAATTATGATAAAATAATTGTTAAGCCTAATGAAGAGTATGAGCTAGGAAATGTTACTTTTAAAACAATTAGAGCTTATAATACTAATAAAGATTATCACCCTAAAGATAAAAATTATGTAGGCTACTTAGTTACTTTAAATGATAAAACCTATTACATAATGGGTGATACTGATGTAATTGATGAAGCCTTAGATGTTAAATGTGATATTTTATTTATACCAATTGGTGGTAAATATACAATGGATTATAAAGAAGCCGCTAATTATGTTAATAAGATAAGACCTAAAAAAGTTATTCCTATTCATTATGGAAGTATTGTAGGAGATATTTCTTTAGGAGAAGATTTTTTAAAATTAATAGATAAAGATATTGAAGTGGAGTTACATATAAGGGAGGAAATGTTATGATAAATATTAAAGAAAATGAAAAACTAAGTGTTATGAATCACTCTTGCGCTCATTTATTAGCTCAAGCTGTAAAACATCTATATCCCAATGCCAAGTTTTGGGTAGGACCAGTAATTGAAGAGGGGTTTTACTATGATATAGACTTAGGTGATGAAGTAATTAAAGAAGAAGATTTGCTTAAAATAGAAAAAGAAATGAAAAAAATAGCTAAGGATGGTAAAAGAATTATAAGAGAAGAACTTAGTAAAGAAGAAGCTTTGGAAAAATTTAAAGATGACCCCTACAAACTAGATTTAATTAGTCGAATGAATGAAGAAGAGGAAGTTATATCTTGCTACCGCCAGGGGGACTTTACTGACCTTTGTCGTGGACCGCACGTTGAAACTACTAAAGAATTGAAGTACTTCAAACTATTGAAAGTAAGTGGGGCTTACTGGAAAGGTGACGCTAAAAATAAAATGCTTCAAAGAGTATATGGAATTTGTTTTCTCAATGAAAATGATTTGCAAGAACATCTTAATTTTTTAGAAGAAGCTAAAAAACGTGACCATCGTAAGTTAGGTAAAGAATTAGGACTTTTTATGATTAGTGACTATGGTCCAGGTTTTCCTTTCTTTTTACCAAAAGGAATGATTTTAAGAAATATTTTGGAAAATTTTTGGTATGAAGAACATACTAAAGAGGGTTATGAATTTATAAAAACGCCAATTATGCTTAGCAAAGAATTATGGGAAGTATCAGGACATTGGGAAAATTATCGAGAAAATATGTATACATCTGTTATAGATGATAAAGAATTTGCAATTAAGCCAATGAATTGTCCTGGAGGTATGTTAGTTTATAAAAATACGCTTCATTCTTATAAAGATTTACCAATTCGTTGTGGTGAATTAGGCCAAGTTCATCGTCACGAAGCAAGTGGAGCTTTAAATGGTTTATTTAGAGTAAGAACATTTACTCAAGATGATGCGCATATCTTTATGAGAGAAGACCAAATTGAAGAAGAAATTATTAGATTAATAGCTTTTATAGATAGAATTTATAAAATATTTGGATTAACTTATGAAATTGAGTTGTCAACGCGCCCTGAAGATAAATTTATTGGAACAATTGAGTCTTGGAATAAATCAGAAGCTATTCTACAAGAGGCTTGTAAAAAAGCTGGTCATGAATGTAAAATAAACCCAGGTGACGGAGCTTTCTATGGACCAAAGCTTGATTTTCATATAAAAGATTCGCTAGGTAGAGTATGGCAATGTGGCACTATTCAATTGGATGCTAATTTGCCAGAACGCTTTGATTTAACTTATATTAATCAAGACGGAACAAAGTCAAGACCAATTATGTTACATCGTGTTATCTTTGGTTCAATAGAAAGATTTATTGGTATTTTAATAGAACATTTTGCGGGAGCTTTCCCAACTTGGCTTGCCCCTGTTCAAGTAAAAATAATACCAGTAAACCCTGAATTTCAAAGTGACTATGCTTGGGAAGTTTACGAGCTACTTAAAAAAGAACATATTAGAGTAGAAGTTGATGAGCGTAATGAGAAATTAGGCTATCGTTTAAGAGAAGCGCAAACTAGTAAAGTGCCATATACTTTAATACTAGGTGATAAAGAAAAAGAAGAAAAGAAAATAAGCTATCGCCTACACGGTGAAAAAGAAACAACTAGTGTTGAAATAGATGAATTCATAAAACTAATAAAAGAAGAAATAGAGAATAAAACGATAAGAAATTAAACAGCAAAAGCTGTTTTTTCTCTACAATTTAGAAAATGCGTGATATAATATATATCACTTGGAGCTGATAATATATGAATAAATTAGATAGTGAAACTTTAGAAAAAGTAATGGAAGTAAAAAGAATTAGAAATTTAGCTAGAACAGGTGGTAATGAACAAGCTAAAAAAGAAATAGTTGCTTACTTAGAAAAAAATCCTGATGATTATTATGCTTACTTTGCGGCAGGACGTATTTTTGAAAATGCTAGATGTTATGATGAAGCTGAAACTTTCTTACTTAAAGTTGTTGAAAGTGATAATGATAATAAATATAGTGCTTATGGTACACTAGGTAGAATTTATGAAGCTAAAGGTAATTTAGATGAAGCTATTAAATATTATAAGCTGGCGATTAGTGGACCTTTTTTAGAAACATATTCTATTAGAGCTTTAAGTAATATTTATATTAGACAAAAAAGATATGAAGAAGCTTTTGAAATGCTTAAATTAATTAAAAAATCATCACCTGATTACTATAATCTAGAAGTAGGGAAAATATATACAGATTTAAAAGAATATGCTAAAGCTAAAAAATACTTAGATAGAATAGAAGATAATATAAACCTAAAAGGCTTTGATAGAAAAGTACTTATCCAAAAAGTTATTGTTTATAGAAGTTTATTTGATTATGAAGGTGCTTTGTTTCAAATAGAAAAGATTCTTGATGAAGATGTTAAAGATACTATTCATTATAAAGCGTTATATGAAAAAGCTAATATTTATTTTAGTCAAAAAAAATATGATGAAGCTTTAGAAACATTAAAATTATGTAGTAAAAATAATATAAAAGTAGCTTACTTATTAGGAAGAATTAATGAAATTAAAGGAAATATTAGTGACGCTAAAAAAGATTATCTTGTTTCAGTTAACTCTAGTAATGTAAATATAAAACAAGAAAGTGCTTATCGCTTAGGAGATATTTTATTAGAAGAAAGACAATATGATAAAGCCTTAGCAAATTACTTAGAAGCCGTTAAAAAAAGGAAAGCTTTTCCTACTTATATATACTTTCGAATAGTGGCGGTATATATGAGAATGGAAAAATATAAAGAAGCTTATAAATACTTAAAAATAATAGAAGAAAATGACGCAGAAATTGTTGATGATTACTTGTATAGAGAAGCAAATACCTTTTTAAAAAGTAAATTAAATATAAAAATTGATAAAAATACTTTATGTTATAGAGAATCTATGTTAGTAGATTATAGTTATAATAAGATGTTTAATCATATTAATTATTATACTGTAGATACTAAGCCTAAATTTATTAATTATACTTTTGATGAATTATATAGTATTGGTAAATCAGGAATAACCCCTGAAAATAAAGTAGAAACTAATTTGATAGATACTTATGATTTAGAAGTTAGTGAGGTTGGAATATTTAAGGGGAAAACTACTGATAAACTTAGAGTAGTAACTATTCCTAATACTAAGAAAATTATCGATATGTATCCTAATTATGATGAAACACTTAAAGATAAAATGAAGAGAGAAAAGAATAAAAATAAAAATAAAGACCAAGAGAAAATATTGGTTAAAAGGAGTTTTTAAAGAACTTCTTTTTTGTTGTTTATGTCCAACTTTTAGTTATGTCTAACTTTAAAAAAGAAACCTTTAAAATAAAGAGTTTCTTTAAAAAATCCT
>CANQIL010000019.1 GCA_947624045.1 uncultured Bacilli bacterium | reverse complement strand
TAAGGGGTCTTTTTGGCTTTTTTATAAAAACTTGTTTTTTATTTATGATTTTATAAAGAAATAGCATATATTCCGTAAATATTTCCCGTAGTAGAAGCTCCTGGTCCAGCTTGACCTTGGCCTTCTTCTAATTTAGTCATATCATTATAGGCATATTGCGTATTTGTATCATTTTGACCTGATGTTCCATTACTACTTCCTGTTATAAATTTTTCTGATTTGTTTTGATATATTTCTTTATTAGCACCACTATAATTATCATTTCCATATTTTCCATATCTACTTTGAGATAGATAAGCTACTGCTCCCCACTCATCATTCTTTATCATATGTAAGTCACCATTATTTGCATTAAATCCATAAGTTGATGAATACGTTTTTTGCATACTTTTTGCAGCATAGAAGAAACTTGCAGTTCTTTGAATTCTAAGTGATGTAACACCCGGTTTTATTGTTACTCCACTTACATCACATGCCTCATCTACACATAAATTAGTTGAAGATAAAGTTCCAGTTACTTCAAATTTTCCGACCCATATGCCTGATTGAGCTGTTTCTCCAAAATTAAAGGCATCACTAGTACGCCAGCCACTTACAGTTTCTCCTGTATATTGAGCACTTCCTGTTAATTCATTTACATTTTTTGATATAAACTTGACATCTATTTCACCTGGCAATTTTTGTGATGGTGTATCATTTCCAAAACTAGCTTTACCAAAATAGTCTATTCCATTTTCACTTTTGATAGTATAAGAATATCTTGGTATCCACACCCACATTGTATTTATATTAGCCATTTCTATTGGTGTTCCGGCTGGTGCTTTCTTTATTTCATCTCTTATATCAGAAGTTACTGTTACAGCGTTTGCCCATACTTGTTTAGAATAATCATAACTTTTATTTAAATCTTGTTTTACCCATTTTTCACAATTTTCACTATAGACAACAGGTATCATATCTCCATTCAAAATTGGAGCGTTTGCGCCACTTGTATCTACATAAGATGGAACTTTACAAGTTACAGGTGTTCCCTCTGGTGTTGTTGGTCTAGAATCAATATTTCCAAAGATAAAAGTTCTATCTAAGCCTGTTACTTCTACGGCCTCTTTTGGTACTTTAGTAGAATCTTTATTGAAAGAAATTCTTAAAATAATAGTTTCTTCATCGTTTGGCTTTAATATAGGAATATTATCAAAATTAGTTTGACTATTTATTTGGGTATCTCCATAATAAACTTCATATGATACATTACTTTTTAGCATTTCCTCATCTTGATTCTTATTATCACCACTGCCCTCAAATGTTAAACCTATCTCTTTATTTTCTACATCACTTAAACCAGCATTTAAACTACCAGTATTTTTAGCTTGAACTTTAAAAGTACAAGAATCACCTGGTGCTTTTAATAAAGCAGACATACCAGTAATAGAAGTATCACTAATTGTACCTATATCACATGTAGCTAAACCTTTTTTATCTACTACTTTATTACTATCTAAAAACTTAACTTCCCAACTACCACCTTGGACATCAGCAGTACCATTTATAGTCAAATTAGCTGATAGTACTGCATATCCTATTGATAAGCCTACTACAACTAAGCAAAGACAAGCAATTATTATATATTTTTGTTTTCTACTATCCATAATCTCAAATCCTTTATAGTACCAAAATATTACTAAACTAGCATATATAAAAATTATACAACTTGACATAGTAAAAATATGTAGATTTATGGTTTACTTTGTAAAATAATAAAAGAACGCTACATCAACGTTCCTTTTAAATTTTTTTTGCTATTACGCTTTTCTACATTTAGAAATATATTCCCACATATAAGCTGTGTTAAAAGCAGCATAAATACTACCAAATAAGAATAAATATTTATGAAATGTAATTATTAAAGCATAAAATAAAGCAAATAAAACTAAACATACAATAGAGATAATTAATTCTACTATATCCCCCATAGTAACTTTCATATTCAACCATTTCCCCTCAATGTGTACCATATTATACCATAAAGAAGGAAAAATTGCAAGTAAAAGTACTAAGAAGATATCTTTTGAATCTGTTTAATAAAGCTTTTACTCTTTAAATAAAGCCCTGTATATCTATCATAATATTCATCTAAGAATTTATTTATATCCTTACTTACTTCATCACTTACATCTAATTTAGTAATATTTTTAATTTCAACATAATAATACATTCTAATCATTTTAATCGTCTTTTCACTAGTAGGCATTTCTCCTGTTTGACAATTTATACAAACATAGCCTCCACTATCAGCTGATAAGGAAACGATATTTTTGGTACTACCACAAAATGAACAACTATCTATATTAGGTTTTACTCCTAAATAATCTAAAAACTTAAGCTCTAATATATTTGTAAGTACCAAAGGATTAAAACCCTCTTCTATTTTTAAGAGTGTATCTTTTAATAAAAAATAAATTTCTTCAGCATCATTTTGCTTTACAACTTGATGAGTTAAATCTAAAATATAAGAAGCATAACTTATTTTTTCTAAATCCATAGCTATTTTGTTGAAAGAATCAATTACATCAATACTAATCAAAGTAGAAAGACCATTTTCTTTATAATAAAGATGAATCTTACCATATATTAATTTTCTACTTACACCTCGTAATTTACTTTTCATATTACGACAACCTTTAGAAATAACCCCGATAAGACCATGCTCTTTCGTTAAAACATTTAAAATCTTACTAGATTCACTATAATTAGTTTCTGTTAAAATAATTCCCTCTAAGCTTTCTATCTTCATTTAATCACTCTTTCTAATTTGTTTTAATAAATTATAGTACTTAATATCTCCTGTTTTTATAAATAATTTCCATAAAATATCTGTACTCATAAAATCACCTCTATTTATATAGTGGTGATTTTTTCTTAATTTTATTCATCTTCTTTTAGACCTAATTCTAAAAAATATTTTTCTTCATCACGCCAATTTTTTAATGTTTTTACAAAGGTTTCTAGATAAACTTTTTTTCCTAAGAACTTTTCCATTTCACTTCTAGCTTTCATACCTATTTCTTTTAAAAGTGCCCCATTTTTACCTATAATAATTTTTTTAATATTATCTCTATCTACTACAATTAATACTTGAATATGGACACACTTTTTATCTTCCTCAAAGTTTTCTACATAGCAAGATACAGTATGAGGAATTTCATCTTTAGTTAACTCTAATATTTTTTCTCTTACAAATTCAGCCATAATAAAGCGTGTTGATACATTAGTTAATTCATCTTCACTATAAATTCTATCCATTTCTTCAAGATTATCTTTTAAAGAACTAATTAAAACATCTAAATTATCTTTTTTCATAGCTGATAGTGGAATAATTTCTTTAAAGTCAGCTAAATCTTTTAACTCATCAATATCTTTTAAAAGTTTTTCTTTATTTTTTACTAAATCTATTTTATTTAAAAGTAGAAATATTGGTATATTTTTATCTTTTATTTTATCTAAAATAAATTTATCGCCTTTGCCAAAACCTTTAGCTATATCAACTAAAAATAAAATTACATCAACACCCTCTGTTTTTTCATAAGCTTTTTTATTTAAAAGATTTCCTAATTTATGAGTTGGCTTATGAATACCTGGTGTATCTAGAAAAATAATTTGGGAATCTTCATCATTATAAATTCCCTCAATAATATTTCTGGTTGTGCCACTAACATTAGATGTAATAGCTAATTTCATATTTAAAAGAGAATTTAAAAGAGTACTTTTTCCAACATTTGGTCTACCTACAATACTTACAAAACCACATTTCATTGTAAATCAGCACTCCCAAATGGAAAAGGACAAATTTGCTTTTTAGTAAAGTCCTTACAATTACCTAAAACATCATAACAAAAAACTTTTGTTTCATCTTCAAAAAATTCTTCAAAGACTTGACGACACATAAAACATGGCATAGCTATATTTTTAGCCATGATATGGATTTCTTTAAAATCACCTTTTCTATATCCTAGAGAAATAGCTTGGACAATCGCAACTCTCTCAGTACAAATCGTTGCGCCGAATGAGGCATTCTCAACATTTACACCTTTAAAAATAGTTCCATCTTTACAAACTAATATAGCACTAACCGGATATTTTGAATAAGGTACATAACAATTTTTTTGTAATTCTAATAACTCATCTTTCATAACTACTACACTCCTAAAAATTCTATAATATGGGGAATAAAAATAATCAAACCAATAATAGCAGAAATAATTGCCATCATAAGTACCCCAGCACTTGCTGTATCTTTAGCTGCTTTAGCAAGAGGATGTATTTGGGGAGAAGCTAAATCAACAACATATTCAATAGCGGTATTAAAAAACTCTGCCATTAAAACTAAACCAATTAATATTAAACAAACAAGCCACTCAACTGTTGTTATTTCTAGAATAAAGCCGGCTAGAATAACTAATATAGCTATTACAGTATGTATTTTTAAGTTCTGCTCGCCAATAAAAGCTTGCAAAATACCAATACCCGCATATTTAAAACTATTACGTAATCTTTTTTTATCTAATTTAAAATCTTTTATAGTGATATTTTTTTTATCTTTCAATTCCATTTTCTTTTAATACCTCCTCTTGTTTCGCAAACATAACTTCTTCATCTTCTTTAGTCATATGGTCATATCCTAATAAATGATAAAAACCATGCACCGCTAAAAAAGATAATTCTCTAAGTAATGAATGTCCATACTCATCACTTTGTGTTTTTGCTCTATCAAGAGAAATATAAATATCACCTAATATTCTTTCATCAGTTGGTACTATAACGCTATCTTCATCTTCTAAGGCAAATGTTATAACATCAGTTTCTCTATCAATATTTCGATAATTTTTATTTAAGTATTTTATATACTCATTATCTACTATAATTAAATTAAAACTTGTATTTTCTAATTTTTCTTTTTCCATTGCTTTTTGTAAAACTTTTTTTACAATTTTTAATTCCTTAATTTCTTCTTTTGTTTCATTAACTATTTCTATTTTATTCATATACTACTCCTACTATAATAATGTAATAATACCTAGTAAAATAATAATTGATACGATATTTAAAAACCACTCATTTTTAAAAACTCTAGGCATAAAATCTCCTATTCTTTGTAAGGCTAAGTAACTTCCATAGCCTAACAGGCTTCCTCCTAAATTTAACAATATATCATCAACATCAAAGACTCTTCCTATTGACATTTGAACTAATTCAATGGCAAAACTAGCAATCAAAGTTAGTATTACTACTAAATTAGGTTTTTCACTTTTAAAATAATAACTAATAAAAAAGCCATAAGGTAAAAACATAAGTAAATTACCTACTACATTTTTAAAGAAAAGTCGACTAGCAAAATTATATCTAAATATTTCTTTAAAAGGAATAAAATTATTACTAGACCAAACTGTATCATCACGAAAGGTTACTACTTGGAACAAACATAATATATAAATTACAAAGCTAAGCGCAATTAACTCTTTATATAATACGAACTTTTCTTTATTTTTTATTATGTAGCAAATTCGAAAAGAAACAATTATTACAAGTGAAATAATAGTCATAGGCCATGTAAAATTTAAAACGCCGTGTATAGTATTAGAAAGTCCACTTAGCACATAATCACTCCTTTTCTTCTTGCCTTTTTTCCATCTCTTCTATTGTAATATTACTTATATCTTGATAATCGGTAATATTTTCTTTTACTTTAACAAACACTTCTACTACTATTCTACTATTGTTTTTAACTTTTTTCAAAACTTTTTTAGATATTATAGTAGCATCTTCATCCAGCTCATCTTTAAGTGTTTTTTCGGCTTTTTCCAAAGCTTCTTTATCGATATCTTTTAAATTATAATCTTTATTAGTAACTTTTGTTTCTGTATACTTAGTAAAATTAATATTAACTGGTAATAAACTATTACTTATTAAAGGAATATCTTTTTTTACGTAAGTTTTATATTTATTAAATAAATTTATTTTTCTAGAAAAAATATTTATAAAAAAGCCATAACTTTCATTATTAGTTTTTATTACTTCTTTATATTTAACAGGAAAGTCTAAGTTTACTTTATACCAAACTTCTCCGTATACATCACCCTCAGCACATCTTTTAGATACAATTGTTTCTTTATTATGAATAAACCCACTTATTAAAGTTGCATTTTTTTCAACATAATCATTTATTTTTACTTGCACTTCTCCAGATGTAGCTTTTATTTCTAAAATACGCGCAGCTTTTTTAGCGACAATATTTCTAGCTTGACAATTATTAACAGGCTTATTTTTTTTACGTTGTTCTATTTGAACTATATATTTAGTTCCTTGTCTTTCTATTTCTAACCATTCTATATCATTAGCTTCTTTTTTTAAAATTTTTTTAACCAGTTTTTCACACTTTTCATAAGGCATAATAAAATGATATTTTTTTAAACCATAATAGTTTAAATCATTTTTAATAATATCAATAATATCTTTATTAGTATGAACTATATCAACGGAAAAAATTATATTACTTAAAAAGATATTTAAGAAAATAGCTCCTAAAAAGAAAAGACAAAAAATATAATTTTTTTTAATTAGATATTTATATTTAGTTGGCCCAATTCTTTCGACAATTTCTATTTTATAAGAGGTTTTTATTTCTTTTATTTTACTATAATCATTTATATCTATTATGATATATACTTCTTTAGATGCAGCTTTTAAATCATATATATTTATTCTTCTTTTTATGAGTTCTCTTACAAAATAATTAGGATTTTTCCCAGTAATTTTTATTTTGTATTTACTCATATAAGACCTCTATTTTTAGTATCTTACCAACTATTAAAATTTCATCATCTAAGAGTTTATTTAATGTTAAGTCTTTGCCTCTAATAGTAATTTTTTGATTGCCACCTAAAAAGAGTATTTTTTCATCTTCTAGGGAAATTATTTTTTTATAATTAACTATATCTATTTTATCTTTATATACTGTAAAACGAAAATCGGTATCTTTTATATAATCTCTTATGCTATCTATCACTAATATCACCTAGTTAAGTATATGATGATAGAAAGTAGAAAAGAAATACTTTTTCCCTTTAGTATTTCTTATTGTAATTTGTCTTTTATAATAGTACTAACTTCTTTCATATCAGCTTTACCTTTTAAAGTAGCACTTGCTTCTTTCATAACTTTACCCATATCTTTTTGACTTTCAGGTTTTATCTGTTCAAAAAGTTTTTCAATAGCTTCTACTACTTCTTCTCTTGATAATTGCTCTGGTAGATATTCTTCTAAAATAGCTAGTTCTTTTTGTGTTTTTTCGACTAAGTCAGTTCTATTTGCTTTTTCAAATTCAACTAAAGAATCTCTTCGCATTTTTATTTGCTTATTAATAACATCTAAAAATAGCTCATCATTTAATTCGCGTTTTTTATCAATATGTTCTAAGTCAATGGCTGATTTTACCATTCTAATTACAGTAAGTCTTTCTTTATCTTGATTTTTCATAGCTAAAACCATATCATTTTTTAATTTTTCTATCATAATTTTCTTCTCCTTTTTTTAAAAAATAGAGATATTAATTATCTCTATTTCTATTTGCTCTATCTCTTTTTCTAGTATTTTTTATTCCTTCTTTTTTAGCTGCTCTTCTTCTAACTCCTGGTTTATCATAAGCTTCTCTTTTTTTCCATTCTGAAGGGACACCATCTCTTGCCACTTTTTGTTTGAACTTTCTTAGAGCTTGGTCTAGATTACCTCTAACAGTTACTTTAGTTGCCATTCAATTATCCCTCCCTTCGTTTTAACTAAAATGAATTATATCAAAAGATTATTTATTTTTCAACAACTTTTAGTTATTTTTAGGAAAAAAAGTACTATTTTTTTATCTAACTTACTCTAAGGGACACAAATTATCTTCTCCTATTCTTCTAATACCAGAACCTAACGCATAACCTGCTCCTCTTAAAAGTTCTACAATACTTTTAAAAGCATTTAATATTGTTCCGGAAATAGAAGTTGTTCCACCTGTTATTGTTTCTAATTTTTCTAATGCTATTTTTTCTATTTTGCCCCACACCTTTCTGGATTTGTATAACCATTAATAAAACCGGAAATAAAAATAACGATGGCCGTAACTACTAAAGCTATTCCGGCTAAATCAGCTCCACCTGTTATTTTTTCCATCTCTTTATTATCAATATTCTGCAATACTTATTCCTCCTTAGTAATAATTTTAAAAATATTTATTAATCTTTCTTTTTCTTTTCGTAAAGAAATACCTACAACATCATTATCTTTTGTCTCTTTAGGTAATTTAAATTCTATAATTACTTGCGTATAATTTACTTTATCTTTTTTCAAAATATTTTTATATATTTTTTTAATAGTAAATTTTTTCTTTTTAGCTTCATTAATTAAAGTAGCATTCTGATAAAAATATTTAATTTCAGAATTTTCTATCATAATGACAACACTTTTATTAGAAACTATTCCAGTATAAGTTTTATAACAAAAATGCCTATTAAAAATTAAATAGCTAATAAAAATTAAAAAGCTTATCAAAAATAAAAGCACTAAAATATAAAAAGCAAATCTATTCTCATAATTTTTTAGTTTCATGAATATCACCATCTTCTATTTTTAAAACTCTATCAAATAATTTTTTATTATTAAAACGATGCGATATAACAATAACAATTTTTCCTTCTAAATAATTAAATATATTTTCTAAAATCTTTTTTTCGCGTAGAATATCTATCTGTCCAAAAGCTTCATCAAATATATAAATATTACTTTTTCTTAATAAGCTTCTAGCTAAAATTATTCTTTGTCTTTCACCATTACTAAAATTAAAGCCATTTTCTTCAATTAAAGTATTATAATTACCATTAATAATTTCATCTACTAAAGTTATCCTCGCAACTTCTTCTAATTCTTCTTGTTTTATATCTTTAAAAAGACATATATTTTCTTTTACTGTATCTGTAAACAAATATTCACAACTTGAAACATACGTAATATTTTTCCGAATATTTTCAAGATGATAATGATTAATATCAATACCTGCAATATAAACCATATTTGCTGGTACTTCTACATAACGCATAAGTATTTTTACTAAAGTACTTTTACCACTGCCACTAGCTCCACTTATTAAAATCCTCTCTCCCTTTTTTATCTCTAAATTTAAGTTATTAAATAAATAACGTGTTCCTATTTTATAAGTTAAATTTTTAAATACAATATTGCCATCTAATTCATATGGAAGGTAATAATAATTTCTAGAAAAATTTTCATTTTTTATTAAGTATAAATCTTCTAATCGACTTAACGCATTAACAAAGTCTGAATATGAATCTATTAAATTAAATCCCCTATTAGCTGAAGCTTGAAAGTAAAGAAAAAAAGATTGATAGATAATTAATTTTCCTAAAGATAATTTATTTTTAATTACTAAGATACAGCCAATTAAATAAATTAGTACTGTTATATTTTCATTTATTAAATTTTTTAGGAAAGAATTTTTTTCTTTAAATAACGCATATTTGTAAAACGCCTCAAGCGAGTCTTCATATTTTAATTTAAATCTATCAATTAATCTTTTTTCTAAATGACTACCTTTAATAGTATCAACATTACTAACAGCTTCTACTAAATAGGAATTAATTATATCTTCATTAGTACTTACTTTTTTTAATAGCTTTTTTATCTTTATTGAATTAAGTTTTAATAAGAACAAAATCAAGACAAAAGAAAATAAAATTATTAACCCTAGTTGAGGTTGAAACTTAATCATTAAAGTACTAAAAACTATTAAACTAAAAATATCAATAGATATAAAAGAAAGCAAATCACTTAAAAATAATTTTATTGTTGTTAAGTCTTTAAAGCGCGCAATCACCTCACCTGTTGTTCTATTTTTATAAAATAAGTATGGAAGTAGGAGAATTTGCTTAAACGATTTAAAAGTAACTTCGGCATCAAAAACAGCTAAGAGTTTATTTAGTAAAATTGTTCTAAGACCATTTGCTAAATTTTTAAAAAGATATACAAAAAAGAGAATAAAACTAATTAAATAAACATTATCTATAATTTTATCATTTAGTGCATATTCTAATAAAAATTTAAAGTGAAAAGAAGTCAGTATACTTAAGGCAAAGTATAAAATCGTGAGAATTATCAGTAGGGAAAAATCAAATTTGTTTTTTTGCAAATTTTCTAATATTATTTTTAGTAAAAATTTTTTTCTTTTCATAACAGGCAATTTTTTATTTGGTTTTAAGAATAAATAATTATTGCTTGCTAAAAGGTTAAACTCTGAAAAAGAAATTATTTTTTTACCTTTGGCTGGGTCCATCAATGTTACTAATTTATTTTTAGTATCAATTTTATAAATAACGACAAAATGTTTATAGTTTTTATTTACTATTACATGAGCTATACAGGGTAAGTTATTTATTTCTATTTTGGTTAAATCACCATTTACACCTGTAACAGTAAAACCTAATTTTTCGGCACCATTTAGTAATTGATACATTGAAACTCCATCTTTAGTAGTATTTGTTATTTCTCTTAAATATTCTTTTGAAACATCACCTCCATAGTAACGAATAATTGAAAGTAAACAACAAATACCACAATCTTTAACACCATCTTGTAAAACTATTTTTATCGCCAAGCTATTTTTTCCACCTCCATATAAATTATTAGTAATCAATTTTAAAATTCTTCATTTTTTCGAAAAAAAAAGGAAGAATTTCTCTTCCCTAGGATTTTATTTTATTTTTAATTCTTAATCAAACGCGTGATATGTGATAAAGACTTATTACGAAAAATAAAAATTAAACAAAACAAATCCCACTTACATATTATCACAATTTTACATAAAGTACAATTGAAACTGACATTTTTTACCAAAATTTTCCATTTTTCGCAAAAATGTGATATTATTATCTCGTTATTATAATCTTTTTATTCATAAAAAAAATTATGATAATCAAAATCTAAAAAAGAAGGAGGTGAAGACATTATGGATGCCTATAAAACTGGGCAATTTATTAAACAATTAAGAACTGAGCACAATTGGAGTCAATATCAACTTGCTGATTTAGTTCCAATAACTAGACAAGCAGTTAGTAAATGGGAACGTGGTGTATCATTACCTGATTCTTCTACATTATTAATTTTAGCAAAGATATTTGATGTATCTGTTGATGAGCTTTTAATTGGTGAAAGACTAAATAAAAGTAATAAAGAAAAAGTCGAAGAAGTAAAATTACAGATGGTTGATGAAAATATTTCTAAAAGCAAAAAGATAAAAAGAGTCATCTTAATAAATATAATTAGTATTACTCTACTAGCATTATTATTTTTCATTTATTATTTTATAAATTCTTATAACTCTATGAAATTTTATAGTGTAAAAGGTGAAGGAAAAAATATAACTCAATCTAATGGAATACTAATTGTCACAAAACAAAAAATATATTTTCAATCTGGAAATTTAAACTATAATGAAGATGACATAAAAATAAACGAATTGAAATTATACTATTCAACAAAGAAAAAAGACACTTTACTTTTTACAACAAAAGATAAAAATTTCATGATTATTGATTATTATGGTTATAACTTATTCTTTGATTATGATGATATTGATAAAATGAAGAAAAATTTATATTTAGAAATAACTTACAATGATAATGAAAAAGAAAAAATACACTTAAATATTACTAACCAATTTGCAAATGATAATTTTCTCTTTTCAAAGTTATTCACGTCTTTATCAAATTTTAACTTAGAAAATACACAAAAATTAAAAGGTATACTTATAACTAATTCTGATAATGAAAATAAAGATGCAGTTAAAGATAAAATTGAAGAAAGTACTGAAATCAAAAATGATATTAAAACTGAAGCTAAGAAAAATTTTTCTAAAAATAATGAAGTACTAGGTAATGATAAAAATATTAATGATAGTAAAGATAATGAAGTTGATGAAAATGACAACAATTCTAAAACAAACAAGACAGAAGAAGAATATCAAAAGGTACTTCAGTATTTAGAAAACACAGACTTACTTATAAAAATGATTAAGAAAAATTTCTCTTTAAAAAAGTATGATTATGATAATATTTATATCAAAACTTATGAAAAAGATAAAACCAAAATAAACTTTAGCTATTCAGAAACATCTAATATTTTTAATATAAGTATTTCATCAAATAATAAAGAATATGAATGCTCTTGGATGTTTGATTTTGATATGATTAATTTAAGTATTTTTGAAAATAATATATCAGTGAAAGAATTGTATATTACTGGAAGTGATATAAAAAATAAAACTGAAAATTATGAATTATTAGCTAATATAATATTTGAATATATTAAAATTATTATAAACTAGTGGATGGAACTTACTAAGTTCTATCTTTTCTTTTTATAAATTTGTAAAATAAAGATAGAAAGGAGAGAGATTTATGAAAAAAAGGAATTTATTATTTTTAATTTTAGTATCAGTTGTATTTATACCTACATTTGCTTTTGCTAAAGATGAAGCATTCTATACTAATGATAACGGCGTTAGCTTAACAGAAAAAGAATACAATTTTATTACTGAAATGTATTATGAAGGTTATCAAAAATTTTTAACTAAAGAAATGTATGATGATTTAAAAAAACATGACACTTTTTCTCAGACAATTGAAAAAAAGTCAATAAAAATTACTCCTAAAGCTACTCGAGGAACTTTTATTGAAGATCAAGCCAGAATTTTAAATATAAATAATGCCTGTTCTGATAACTGTTATGTAGTAATCCTTTATCAATGGAAAGTTGAGCCTTCTAATAAAGGCTATGATGTAATAGGAGCCTATTTTGAAAATACAACACTACAAAACAATCCATTTACTGTTGTTGCTTCCAGTGTTGAACAAAAATTTTGCACAGATTATAAAAAAGCTACTAACGGATTAGGATGTTCCTTTATGTTAGTTGCTGGCAACGATACTAAAGTAACACAAAACTTTAGGGTATCTTTAAATGGCCATGTTTATGCTAGTTATCAACATGCCGGTCGTATAGCTTATTTAACTGAAAGTCAGGATTATACCTTCTCTAAATATGGATATGGTAGCGTATTCAAATTCAGTGAAAAATCTGCTGAACTATATGATGCCATGAATGGCGTAGATATAGCTGTCTAAATATAAAAATAAATATAACTAATACAAATCAATAATGCGTGAATATCGATAAAGACTTATAATCTAAAATAAATAAACAAAACGTAAATACTTTTTTTGCACCACTTCAAGTGGTGTTTTTCTTTTCACACATAATAAAAGATAAAGCTATAAAACTTTATCTAAATATCCGTATGGTGTCCGCGAGGCGACTCGAACGCCTGACCGATCGCTTAGAAGGCGATTGCTCTATCCAGCTGAGCTACGCAGACATATATCACAACTGACAAGTAAAATTATACAACAAAAGCGCTTATTTTACAAGTACTTTTCGAAAATTAATACGCATTTCTACTCCACTAATTATTCGCAAGCTCTTCTTCTTTTTCATTAATCCAAATAGGAAGCATTTTTTCTAAACTTGAAAATCCTAAAGAAGTCTCAATTATTCTATTTTTCTTTTTCCTAGTAACTCTATAATCAAAATCTTTAACACTTAGTTTTAATTGTCTTTTTTCGGTATCAACGTCTAAAACTTTAGCCTTAATTAGTTCGCCTTCTCTTACATAATCTTTAACATTTCTAACATAATCAGAAGATACCTCAGAAATATGAACTAAACCACTATAACCATCTTCTGTATTAACAAAAAATCCATATTTTTCTATTCCTGTAACAAAGGCAAAAATTATATCTCCAGCTTTATACATATTACGCACCTCTTCGCTTATTATATCATTTTTTCAATTGAATAACAAGCAAATGCGTGCTATAATTTAAGTGGTGAAGAAAAGTGGATAAAAGTGAAATAGAATTAAAAATAATCTCTATCATTGATAAATTACGTCCCTTTTTAATAAACGATGGTGGAAACTTAGAATTTGTTAAATATGAAAACAATATAGTCTATGTTCGCCTAATGGGAGCTTGTAAAGATTGTGCTATGATAGATGTAACCCTAAAAGATGGTATTGAAGAATTTATTAAAAATGAAATACCTGAAGTAGTAGAAGTAGTTAACGTAGACGACTAAAGAAAATGAATGTAAGGCATCTCATTTTTTTTATTTAAAATTTTAAAAATCATCTTTAAAAAAAGCTCATACTCATTACTCCTAAGTACTACCTTTTTTAACTCATCTTGCCCTATTTCATCCGCAATAACTCTATCATACACGTCTAAATAATGACTTGGAAATAACATCCTAGAAAACAGTCTAATAGAAGCATCATAATTTAAATTAGCCCTCTGTATAGCATTAGAAACGTTTTCCTCCGTATAAACATTTTCTAAAAATAAATACTTTAAATATCCCGCTAAATCTCTTTCTTTCAAATCTATTTTTACATTTAAAGGATTATAAAAATTTTTCTTATCAATTCTCTTATGAACAAGATATTTTTTTACTTCTTTATTTTTCTCATTATAACTTAAATAAGCAATGGCTACTTCAATTAGACCTATATAATAATCAATACTTTCATCAACTACGCTATACTTATTTATAATATGATTCATCTGATACTCAATAAAATCACACTTCTTAATCCACAAATCTACCCAACTACTTATTTCTTCTTTAGAATCTACTTCTAATGGATTAATAATCCTATTAAAATAATTTTTATTATTATCTTTAACTTTTAACAATACATAATAACTATCTTTATACCTAGTAAAAATAGATTTTTCTTTATTAATAACAAAGTCATAATAGTCATCTAAATCTTTAGTTAATTCATACTGCAATTTAACTTCATCAAGATTGTTAACTTTCTCAAACCAAAAAATATCTTTATTACTTTTTACTAAAACCTTTTCTTTATAAGGTGTTATGTTAATATTATTTAAATTATAATAATAAAGAATAACATTTTTCATATCTATCACTAGTAAATTATATGCAAAAAATATTTTAAAAATTAAAAAAAGCAATCATTTGATTGCCTATCTTGTTCTTACTGAATCAGGGTTAGCTTGAGGTTGAATCATATTCAACATATCTTCAACTAACTTCTCATTATTTTGAGCTTTTTTAAGATTTTCCTCAGCACTTCTATTATTATATCCTGAATCTTCTTCTAAAGCATCTGCATAAGCACGTAGTCTACTGAAAGCATCATCTTTTGCATCTTCAGAAGCTCTAGCTTGTTCAGCAGCTTTATCAGCTCTTTCCTTAGATTCTTGTTGCATCTGTTTTAGAGTTCTTACTCTTTCCATTAATATTTCTATTTCACTTCTAGGATTAGCCCTATCACCATTAGCTGCAGAAGTTAAATTATGTATCTCATCAGCATCATAATCATAGCGCATAGCTTCCTCTTCAGTTCCTAACTTTTTCTCTTCAGTATTAAAACCGTCCATTGAATGTTCATCTCCTTTTACATCTTTATTATCAAATTCATTTGTAATTTCAAATTCTACTTTATCATCTTTATTTTCTCTAACTGCTTGTTTAGGTTCATTGATATAAGTTTTTCTAAATTCTTCATCTATTTGGTCTTTAGTCAAACGATAAGTACCATCTTCATTTATCATATCATTGGCAGGTTCAGAGAAATATTCAATCTTTGCACCACCAATTGAATCATTAGTAACTCTTTTACTAATTGCTTCTTCTACTGCTTGTCTAATTTTTTCTCTTTCTTTTTCTTCTTCTAAAGAATTATTTATAACATCAGCAACCTCTTCTCTTGAAACTTCTTCATCTTTATTTTCACTAGGTTCTGAATATTTTTCAATTTTAGCAGCACTAGATGAATTACGTGAAATATTTATTTTTTCAATTGCTTCATCAACAGATTTTTTAAATGCATCTGTATCTACTCCACCAACTTCTACTTTATCGGCAGGACTTTCTACTACATCAGCAACTTCTTCAGCAGAGACATTTCTTACTTCTTTTTCTTGTCTTGCAAATTCATCATTAACTATTCTTTTTACTTCATCTCTATCTGGTACAATAATTATCTCATCTCTAATATTCTTATTTTCATCTGGCTCTATAGCCTTATCGCTATTATCTATGGCATAGCTAGCATTCATTGGGAAATAATTATTTTGACTATCTATATCAGAATAAAAACTCTTAGCATTTAAACGAGCATTTCTATTCATATGGTCTTTTAGTTTAATAGCCCTAGACATATTAGTAGTACTCTTTGATAAAACTGGATTATTTAAGATATTAACCTTATCTTCAAGTCTAGTTCTAACAGGTATTCTTAACATACTACCGACTTCCGTATTAGAAATACCTTGATTAAAATCACTTGGACTAAATGAACCGATAATATTATTCTGTGCTTTTTCTATTACATTAGCCAACTTACTAAGTTGTCTAAATCTAAAATTTCTCCAAGCTCTAGAAATATTTTCAAAAGATAAATTTTTAAATCTTATACTTCTAAGCCCTCTAGGTACGCTAAGCATTCCTAAATCTCTATCAACTAACTCAATCCCAAGACTATCCAAATTTGGCATACAAAAACCTCCTTAAAATTTATTCTGCTTTTGACAATTCACGTAAAACGTCTTTAATTCTATTCCACTCATCTTCATCTTCAACACCCATTAATTTAGGTTCACCTGATGAGCGGTCTACATTAGAAACATAAACAGTAACGTTATCATTTTCATCTTTTTCATTCTTTGTATAAATAACGTATTCTTTTTTTGTATCCTTAAATTCAAATGCTAATATTACCTCAACTTCTTCAATAGAACCATCATCCGCAACAATAGACATCATTTTCTTTTCTACTTCTTGATTCTCCATAGTAATAAATCCTCCCTTTATTATTCATATAATATTATTTTAACATATTTTTGATATATTTCAAGTCTTACTTAACTTTTTTTATCAAAAAAGTTCTAGCGCCATAACTACAATAATTCTTTTTATAATCATCTAGATATTTTATATCGTTTATTTTACTAGCTTTTTTATTATTAGACTCATAAAAACCTTTTAGTCGTAACTTCTCATAAGCATAATCTCCAAATACATAATCAAACCCTTCAAAATAATCAGTATATTTTTCTTTTAATTCTTCTACATTTAAACAATCTTTATCATTTGAAACAACTTCGTATTCTTTTTCATTTAATATAATATTTTTCATAATTATCAAACCTCTTTATCATTATATCATTTTTCCTAATTATTTCAAAGGAAGTGTTTGATTATTTGATAAATTATCTATATCTCCATAATAAAGTGGTATATTACCTTGAATAATTTCAACAGAAATAGGCACCTCTACTTTAATTTTTTTTCTTTTAGAAGAAATAGGCATAGTCGACTGACTAATAACTTCTGTTTCAACATAAGCTTCTACTACTAAATTATTTATACCATAATTATTAACTTTTGTTCTAAAATTACTAGTAATTTGGCCTATAAAACTCATCTTTATTGGAATACTTGGCCCTAAATTACCAAAAAGAGAAGAGTTTTCAACAGACCCTAAGGGTATTTCATAAACGATACCATGCTTAACATTTTTAAAGCTCCCTCTTCTTAAGTTTTCCGCTAATACTAAATTATCAGTTTTCCCCTCTTCTAACTCAATTAGTTTTTTTTGAATATCTTTATTAATAAGATTAAGTAATTTATTAACTTCTTTAGTATTATAAGTAATATATTTAATATCTTCTTTACTATCTTTTGTAATTTCTAAATAATTTGTAGTAAAGTTTTTTTCTACTAGTTCATTAACTGATGAATTAACTATACCAGTTGCGAGTCTCTCTGCTTCCATACTTATATATTTATAAAGCATAGGACTAACTTTCTTATCAATAATTTCTAATAAAAAAAAAGAAGTTCCTATTACTAAAATAAAAAGTATTATTAACTTATCTTTTAATTTTAAGTTGACCCTTTTTTTACTAATATTACATCCTCTCCTATTTTTTCTATATCTGTCCAATATATTTTTACATCGCTTTCTTTATTTAAAGCGAAAAAATTTTTATTTTGTTCTATTATAAGAGATTCTATATTACCATTTTCTAAGACATTTACATCTATAATATTACCCATATTTCTTCCATCATTTACATCTACTATTTTTTTAGTTTGTAAATCAGACAGCCTCATAAAACACCTCTTTATAAATTTTATGAGAAAAATACTAATAAATACCTATTTAAGTATCTTTTTTAATTGTTTAATAGCTCCTTTTTCTAGTCTTGAAACTTGAGCTTGACTTATATCTAATTCATTAGCTATTTCTGTTTGGGTTTTACCTATTATAAATCTTTCATCTAAAATATATTTTTCTCTACTATTTAAACTATTAATAGCGCTTTCTAAAGCTAATTTATTAGAAAATTCATTACTATTAGTCTTTTTATCTTCTATTTGGTCATATAAAAAGATAGTATCTCCTCCATCATTATAAATAGCTTCATACATACTAACGGGTTCTTTTAATGCTTCTAGGGCATTGATTATTTCAAAAGAATCAAGTTGTAATTTTTCCGCTAATTCTTCTATAGAGGGTTCTCTTCCCATTTCACTAATGAATTCTTCTTTAGCTTTTAGGGTCTTATAGAAAACATCTTTTACTGACCTACTAACTCTAATAGTATTATTATCTCTAATATATCTTTTTATTTCACCTAATATCATGGGTACGGCATATGTTGAGAATTTTACATTAAAGGATAAATCAAAATTATCAATAGCTTTTAGTAAGCCAACACAACCTATTTGAAATAAATCGTCCATATTATCACACTTATTGTTAAATCGTTTTAAGATTGCTAAAACGAGTTTTAAATTGCCACTAGCTAGAAGTTCTCTGGCACTCTTATCTCCCTCTTTTACTAATTTAAATAGTTTAGTCATCTCTTCATTACTTAGTACTACTAAATCATTAGTATTTATACCACTAATTTCTACTTTATATCTTGCCATTTAAAAAGCCTCCTAACTTATTTATGGTAGAAAGCTTTTATTTTTATACTAAAATTTAATCTCTTTCTAAGAAATCTTTTCCTTTATGAGCTACATCATCTGGCTCATCTTTTAATAAATCATTATAATCTTGTTGCCTTAAGGCTTCATAAATAACTATTGCCACGGCATTAGAAACATTAAGTGCTCTAACATTGGCGCTCATTGGAATACGCATACAATGCTCTAAATCTTTTTTTAGTATTTCTTTAGGAATACCAGTTGATTCTTTACCGAAAATAAAATACAAATCTTCTTTAGTATCACTATAATCAAAACTAGTATGGGGCTTATGTCCATACCTTGTAAAATAGTAGTATACTCCTTTATTCTTACTCATAAAGTCTGTAAAATTTTCATAAACTTCATAATCTAATTTATCGATATAATTAACACCACTTCTTTTAAGATGCGCATCATCTAATTTAAAACCAAGCGGCTTAATTAAATGTAGCTTAGTATTAGTTGCTACACAAGTACGCATTATATTACCAGTATTTTGGGGAATCTCTGGTTCAAAAAGGACAATATTATTCATAACTTTCCCCTAAGTCATTTAAATCAATAAATTGTTCCGTTTTCTTTATCGTAAGTTTCTCATCTTTTTTACCTTGCAATATACTTCTAACTTCGCCATCTTCAAATAATACTAAAGCAGGATAATTAGCTGTAAGTTTATCTCGATACTTATAAGAGTCATTAAACTTATTTATAAATTCTTCTTGATTGACATCACTTAAATTCAAATAAACAATATCATCTTGTAAATTATCTTTCTTAATTAATTTTTTAAAGTCCTTTTCAAAATTACGACAAGTCATATCACTAGATGTACACATATAAAGAACACAAGTTGGATTTTCTAAAAGATAATGTTCTAACTCTTCACTAGTAATTTCAGAAATTACCCCTCTAATTACAGGTGTTTCTTTTTGATACTCATCATATACATGATATAGTCTACTTAAATAAAGAGTTATACCTACACCAAGAACAAATATTAATACTAATATAAAATAATTCTTTGCTTTTGTCTTTTTCAACTTGCCATTATCTTTCACAAAAACCACTTCCTCATATTTATTTTATCACAATTCTAATACTTTTTACCATTAAATTTATTAGTTATTTTTTCTATTTCTTTTTCATCTTCATCTTCAAAATCAATACGTAAATTAGCATAATTTCTTAATAAATCAATATTTTTTACTTCGCTTCTTTCATAATTTAGAATATGTGTATTTACACCATCATAGTAAACTGGAAATTCTAAGTTATTACTATTTACTAAAGTATATTTATAATCATTTTCTTTTATGTTTAAAATATTTCCTTTAATTATCATATTTTCGCTACGTCCATACCCTATTATTTCAATACTTGGATATTTTCCAAAATATTTAATATAAGTATTTATAAAATTAATTATCTCATCTTCATTTAATTCTAATGATAAAGTTATTACTTCTAAGTTCATCTTATATAAATAATAAGCTGTATAAATATTAGTAACATTTAATCCATAATCTCCTATTATATAGTCACAATCTGTAAAGTTAAAATACTCAGATACTAAATTTTTTCTTTTTAAATAATCACTAATTACAAATCTATTTCTAGGTATTTTGTAATATACATTAGGATAATTTTTATAATTATTATAAAGCTTTTCATCTTCTAGATAGATTCTTTTATAGTATTTATTACAATAGTCTATTTGATTATTATTTTTACAAGTACAACTAAAACCTTTAGTTAAAGTTCTATCTATTTTATCAAGTTTAACATTTTCAATAACGACTTCTTTTTTCTTATTTTGTCTTACTTCTATTAATTGATTAATAGCGGTTCTTCTAACTTCATTAATAGCTTTTATATCAAAGAAGATATTATCACCTATATCAACAACAGTTGTGGTACTTTTAAAAGGTGTATCTCCTAATTTTTCTAGTTGTTGTCTTATTCTTTCTTCATCAAGAGGAGCATTTATAGCATTATCAACAATATTATTACTTTGAGCTTTTACTGTATTAACACCATCGCTTACTTCTAAAGTAAAAACTTCTCCTGACTTTACAACTGCTCGCATAGTAATAGGTACTTTTCTTACTGGTAATTCTTTTAATTCTTGCATTAATTTATAATCAAGCGTTTTATATACTTTATCATTTATTTCAAGTCCAATTTTATTATCAATAAAACATATATCACTAGCACTATTTACTAATTTATAATTTTCATCATACAAATAATTAACAATTAACCCTTTACCACTTTGTAAAAATCTAATACCATCTTGTTGATTTAAAACTTTACTTAATTTTATTTTAATTTTTTCTTTAGTAACAGCAATTACTCGTCCAATTTCTAAGCCAATATGATTAGGGGTATCTGTATTCATAATTTCTTCTTCAGTTGCTTCAAATAAATGTCCAACAGTAAAGCCTCTATTATAAAGCATTTTTAATTTATCAGTTTCTTCTTCTAGATTAGGAACATTTCCATAATTATCAATTAAATTACGATAATATCTTGTTACAAAACCAACATATTCTGGGCTTTTCATTCTTCCCTCTATTTTAAAACTTAAAATATCACTATCTAAAAGTTCCTTAAAACGAGGGGCTGTATTTAATTCTTTTGTACTTAAAAGATATTTATCTTGCGTAATTACTCTATCGATATGCTTTAGGCTATATTTCATTCGACAAGCTCCGGCACATTCGCCCCTATTAGCACTTCTACCTCCAAGCATACTACTCATTAGACAACAACCTGAGTAAGAAACACATAAAGCTCCATGGATAAAAACTTCTTTTTCAATAGGGACATTTATTCTACTAATTTCTTTTAAGGATAATTCTCTTGAAAACACAACTCTTTTACACCCAAGCTTATAAAATAACTCAGCTGTTTCTTTAGCTGAAGTATTGGCTTGCGTTGAAGCATGAATATCAAGTAAGGGATATCTTTGTCTAAGTAAGCAAATCATACCAAAGTCTTGTACAAGTAAAGCATCTACACCATTACGATACAAAAATTCTACTTGTCCTAAAAACATAGCTACTTCATTATCCTTTACTAAAGTATTCATCGTAACATAAATTTTTACACCATATAAATGACAAAATTTAATAGCTTCAATTATCTCTTCATTTGTAAAATTATCCGCAAACTTTCTAGCTCCAAAATCTTTACAAGCTAAATAAACGGCATCAGCTCCATTCATTACGGCCTGTTTTAAAGCTTCCATATTTCCTGCTGGAGAAAGCAATTCATGTTTCATTGTATCACCTTTATTTTCTAACTAAATTATACCTTTTTTTAGTAACTATTTCAACAGAAAAAGATTAGTAAAAAACATACTATAATATTTACAAAATAAAAAACTATCAAGAAATTGACTTACATTTCTTAACAGTTTTTTTTCAAGTTTATTCAAGATTTTCATTTAAACAAATAATTTCTTCTTTACTCATAAATACTTTTTTATTATCATCAATCCACTCATTATCTTTATATTCAAGATATCTACTCAAAACTTTTTTAAACTTTTCATCACTCAATTTTTCAATTTGTCTTCGTTTAGTTTCTAATTTAGGAAAATTTTCTAGCTGTATTATATTATCAATTTGAACAAAACTATCTTTATCAATAACCTTTTCTTCAGGATTATTTTTTTTAATTGTAACATTAGAATTTAACAAGGCTTTCCATTTCTTTTCTTTGGTGATAGAATCAATGTGTGCTACTTCTAAAATATTATTTTCGTTATCTATATTTAACACCAAAACTGGGTGAGCTACATTAGCAACTGCTCCAGAATTATTAAACCTTATTTTTAATGAAAGTACTTGACCTATTTCAATCATTATTTAACATATCTATAAAATCTGCACACATAATTTTATAATTTTCTTTTTGACTATCAACATCTATCAATTGTTCTTTCTTTTGATAAAAATTGTGTTTTTTCTTCCATTCTTCATCTTGATGAGATATTTCAATTAAATCTTCTAAAGGAGCATATTTTAAAATTTCAAACATTTTCTCAATATAATTTTTTACACTAGCATCAGTTATATTATAAGAATCTTTAGTAGACTTTAAATAAACATAATTATTCATCACAGAATTAACTACTACACCATTATCAAAAGCATACATTTCTTCATTAAATAATTTTTTATCTGTCATAGCGAAATAAACCATTTGCATTATATGCAAATATTTATTTAATCTAACATTTCCCTCATAGCAATCTCTACCATGCAAAGTTACTAGATTATTAATAAAAATTTCATTGTTTTTATCCAAAAACAAAATATATTTAGCAATGTTTTCGACCTTTTCCATCTTGACACCTCCTATTATAATAATATCATATTCCAATGAAAAATAATATAAAGTACATATACTTTATATTTTTTTCTTCAATTTGTCAATAAGTTTTTTATTTTTTTATTTTTCCTTTATAACTACAAAAAACACATAATTTCTCATGTGTTTATCATTAAAGATTATCATTAATCTTACTTAATCTCTTATTTTTATATGGTCTTCTCTTAACTGCAACTCACTAACTTCACTAGGACTATTCATAAGTAAATCCGTACCACCTGCCGTCATTGGAAAAGCAATTGTTTCTCTAATAGAATCTTCATCTAATAAAAGCATAATCATTCTATCAATACCAAGAGCCATTCCAGCATGCGGAGGAGCTCCATATTTAAAAGCTTCATATAAAGCCTTAAATCTCTTTTGTAATTCATCTTCACTATAACCAGCTATTTCAAAGACTTTTTTCATAATCGCAATATCATGATTACGCACAGCTCCACTAGCCATTTCAACTCCATTACAAACAAAGTCATACTGATAAGCTAATATTTCATCTTCTTTTTTATTATTTAAACTATCCATTCCACCTTGGGGCATACTAAAAGGATTATGCGTAAAAATATACTTCTCATCTTCTTCACTCCACTCAAACATAGGAAAATCTTTAACAATACAAAAAGCATATTCATTCTTATCAATTAAATCCAACTTCCGACCAAGCTCATCTCTTATTAATGAGGCATATTTACAAGCATAGTTCCTATCAGCTATGAAAAAGATAACACTATCTTCTTTTAATTTAGCAACCTTAATCAACTCTTCTCTTTCATCATCACTTAAAAACTTATCAATAGGACCAGCAAAACTCATATCACTCATTATTTTAAAATAACCAATACCTGGCATACCTATTTCTTTAGCATAATCAACTAATTCATTAAACCAAGAATTTGATTTATCGGCAATATCATCAACAACAATAGCTTTTACATCTACTCCTCTAAAGGGACGAAAAGTTGTTTCTTCAAAAACACTTGTAACATCAATTATTTCTAAAGGGTTTCGTAAATCAGGTTTATCTGTTCCATATTTATCCATAGCTTCTTTAAAGGTTAATCTCTTAAAAGGTCGAGGTGATATTTTTTTATCTTTAGCAAACTCCAAAAAAGCTTCATAAAATATCTTTTCCCCTACTTCCAAAACATCTTCTTCATTCACAAAAGCCATTTCTAAATCTAACTGGTAAAACTCTCCATATAATCTATCGCTTCTAGCATCTTCATCACGAAAACAAGGAGCTACTTGAAAATATTTATCAAAACCACCACACATAAGAAGTTGCTTAAATTGTTGAGGAGCCTGTGGTAAGGCATAAAACTTACCCTTGTATTTTCTTGATGGAACAATAAAATCTCTAGCTCCCTCAGGAGAAGACGCTGTTAAAATAGGCGTTTGTATTTCTAAAAAGTCATCATTACTCATCAAACTTCGTAAAAAGCTAATTATTTTTGACCTAAAAATAATATTTCTTTTAACTTTTGGATTTCTTAAATCTAAATAACGATATTTTAAACGAACATCTTCATTTACTTCTTTAGATGTTATAACTTCAAAAGGAAGAACATTATTAGCTTTTCCTAAAATAGTAAATTCTTCTACTAATAATTCTATAGTACCTGTAATTATTCTTTCATTATAATCATCTTCATCTCTCTTACGAATAACTCCCTTTACTGTAACACTTGATTCTTTAGTAATTCCCTCAAAAATACTATCATCATTACTAACTACTTGAATAACGCCACTGTCATCTCTAACATCTACAAAGATAACGCCACCATGGTCTCTTACATTTTCAATAAAGCCTGCTACTCTTACCTCTTTATCAATACATTTTTCATTTAATTCACAACACTTATGTGTTCTATACTCTTGTCGAGTAGACGACTTCCATTCTTTTTCCATAAATTATAAACCTCTCTTCCCATTTTTCAAACTTTGTGTGAGGA
>CANQIL010000018.1 GCA_947624045.1 uncultured Bacilli bacterium | reverse complement strand
AATTAAGTTATCTGTAATATGATGTCCCATAAGAACTATAAAGATTAGATACATAACTATATCAATTATCATTTTTAATTTTTTCATTTCAATAACTTTCTTAAATTTTTAGAATATATTTTTTCTTTTGCCTCATTGCTAAAAGGTAACTCATCAATAGCACTTTCTATTTCTTTTGTAGCACCATTTGGCATAATTCCAAAGGGAGCATCTGTACCATATATAACTTTATCTATTCCAAAGTAATGAACTGTGAGTTCTAGAGCTTTCGTATTTCCAAGTATGGCTGTATCTACATAAAACTTTTTGAAGTCATCTTTTTTATCTTTCATTATGTTATCAATTCTACCTGCAAAGAATGGTACCATAGCTCCGGCATGATGAACAATAATTTTAATGTTGGGACACTCTGTAAAAACACTCGCATTTACTAGCTCTAACATAGCAAGAGACAATTCATATTCCCAACTAAACACGATATTATTATCAGGTTTACGGGTGTCAAATACAGGATGAAGTAAAACAAGTAATCCAAGACGCGCACACTTTTTTAGAATTGGTAAATATTCTTTATCAGCTATACTTTTTCCTAAATGTCTTGTAAAGACTTGAATACCTACAAGTTCTTTTGAAGATGCAATTTCATCTAAAATATGTAGGGACTCTTCAACATTATTAAAAGGTAACATTCCAATTCCATAAGGGAACATGTCATTATTTTCTCTCACACAATTTATAAGTTCTTCGTTTGCTTCTCGACATAATCTTGCTGATTCTTCTGGATTACAATAATCTTCAGCATTGATATTGGCATAACTTACTATTTGTTTCGTTGTACCATTCCATAATTTTCTTCTTACACTTAAATCTTTTAATGATTCTATATTTGTAAAAGCATAAGTTGAGCTAATAGTAGAATCAATATTTAACATCTTCTCATAGTAATTTGGTAATAATACATGAGCAAACACATCAATTTTTTCCATATTAAATATCCTTTCCTAACTTATATGCTTCTTCATAATATTTTTTTGGCATCATAGATACTGTGCCACACCCTTTTCCATAGATTCTTCCTATATCTTGAAAATGCATATAGGAAAATATTGTATCAAAATATTTATCTATTGCTCCATAAGTAAAGTCATCATCATTATTCCAAGCTGTCATTATTACTCCTGCTTTTAAATTCTTATTTGTAATTTTCATTGTCTTTGCATAAAAACGGTCTATCATCATTTTTAACTGACTACTCACATTGTAATAATAAACAGGAGAAGCAAAGATTAGAGCATCAGATTCTAATATTTTATTTAAAATCTCATTTCCTTTATCTCCTTGAATACAGTCCCCATTCATACCACAAGCATCACATCCTATACAAGGGTGAATATCTGTATGTGCTAAATCAATTATTTCTACATCTTTTCCTGTATCTTTAGCACCTCTTACAAATTCATTTACTAAGGTATTTGATGTTCCGTTTTTATGAGGACTACCAGCAAGAACAACTATTCTCATTTCACACCTCCTAATATCTTCTCTAATCCCATTTTTAGTAATTCTTTATCGGTATAAAATTTATATTCAAGATTTGCTTTATGAGTAGCTTCTTTCATTTTATCCGTTAGAGAAGTGTAAGGATAAATTCCTACTAAAAAAGGTAATATAGTAAAGGTAATTTCTTCTGATTCAATCTCTTTGACATTAAAGAATTTACATAAACACTCTTCTATTAAAGAAATAGATTCTTTAAATGCTAGTTTATAATTAGTAATACTTTCAATTCTACTATTTGCTTCTATTTCAAACATATTCATAGAAATAAGTTTTAATAAAGTTTTCCTTTTCAAAAGTGAAGCCGTAATTTTGTCTATAAAATCTTCTTTTGATAGTTTTTCATTTTTTAAAAGAATAGTAGATAAATCTTCGTTCCACTTTAGATATTCTCTTTCAAGAAGTGCTAAAAATATTTCTTCTTTCGTCCCAAAATAATTATAAATAGAAGTTCGACCAACACTTATTTTCTCTCCAATAAGCTTAATGTTTATATCTTTAAAATCAAACTTTTCGTATAGTTTTTCACAAGCATTAATAACTTCTTCTTTTCTTTCATCAATAAGTTGTTTTTCCATCTTCTGTATCCTCCTATTGACACACTGTCAATATAATAATACATCTATAATGACACTGTGTGAATATATATTATGTTATTTTAAAAAAAAAGAGCTAAATTAAATTAGCTATCTTAAATCTCACACAAATCGTAATTGTTAATTCTTATTTAATTTTTATATAAGTTCTTTTTTTCTTTCACTAATAGAAATGTTATGAGAACGATTATATAAACTAATCATATTAGCACATATACTAATACCATATAATGCTCCTTGTACAAATTCTACAATATTAGGTGTAAAAACATAATCTAAATAACCAAACTTATTATTGAATACTGCCAAAACTAAAGTAATAACACCAATCATATTATATTTGTTAAATTTTTTATCTTTTTTAATTTGCTGATTCGATTCATATTCAACTAAATTGTTAATAGTTTCTCTTAAATCTAACAATTCCTCTTTTGTCATCTTTCTACCATTTAACAATTCTTGTATAGTACAATTAAGTTCATTTGCCAATATACTAAGCATAGAAATATCTGGCATTGTTTTACCATTCTCCCAACGACTTATTGATTTACTTGTAATACCTAATTTTTCTGCTAAATGTTCTTGTGTCATATTTTTTTCTTTACGAAGTTTGGCGATAAATTTACCAATTTTTTCTTGATCCATAGATTTTACTCCTTTCAAGAACAATTATATAATTACTACAAAATAATAAACAGGGCAAAGAGTGAGAGTTAGGTAAATTGTAAAAATCGTAATATCTTAATCATTCAATTTATTTTATTTATCAAATTTGAATAATTCAAGAATAATAGAAACTATAACAAGAATAATACCACTATATAAAAATGTATATCTAATTATATTCCAATGTCTATCATCAAGAAATATACGATTTAATACTATATTTAGTATAAACGCAATAATAATGATTGCCATAAATATATAAGAAATGATTGTTAATAATTTTTTTCTTTTATCAATTTGTTTTCTTAATTTAATTAAATTTTCTTCAGATTTATTCATATAATCATTCCCTTTAATTTTTTCACCAGATAATAATTCATTAATATTAATATTTAACTCATTACATAAATCTTTTAATAAAGTGTAATCTGGCATTGTATTGCCATTTTCCCATCTACTAATTGATTTACTTGTAACACCTAATTTTTCTGCTAATTGCTCTTGAGTTATACCTTTTTCTTTTCTACAATTTAAAATAAATTTTCCTATTTTAATTTGATCCATATTATCCTTCCTTTCAGAAACGATTATATGATTATTACTTTTTTAATAACAGGACAGAACCCGAGAGTTTTGTAAATTACATTTATCTTACTAATACAAATTGTAATTTAACGAATAGTATGTGCTGTTATAATTGTATAGCTATATGAGTTAATAGTTATTATTATATTTTCAATCTCACAATACCAATTCTTTCCTTGTTTAAATATATTACAATTTTTTTCTAAAACTTTATTTTTACAATATTCTACTACATCATTTGTATCTAGTTTTAGATTTTTTTTAATTCTATCAATACCCATTTCAGTAGTATGAATTTTATCAATATTTGATAATAATATTTCTTTATTCATATAATTTAAACCTCTTTACTTTTTTATTGGTAAGCCTTTACAAGTTTCAATAACGATTTCTCTTAATGTTTCTTCGTTATCTACATCATCTACTAAATACATAGGCTTAGCACTTTCATAAGGAATAGACTTTCTCATATTATATTTTTTATTACTATCTGTTATTTTAACAAGTAATCTATCATCATATATTCCACCAAATAATATTCCATTATAATAAAGTAAATATTCTCCCATCATTGATTTACAAGTAATGTTATCTAATAAATTTAATTGTTCCAATACAAAATCTCTATAATCTTTTGTTGTAGCCATTATATCAACTCACTTTCCAATATTATGTTATTTTAATCCACACCACTTTTTGCAATTTTCAATTCTTAATCCATCATCTCCTTGTTTTTCATCATAAGCAAATGATTTTAATAAATCACAAGGAAACTCAGAACATTTACCACAACAAGTTAATTCTTTATTTTCACAACAAGATTTTACTGGACAAGAATCTCCCCAAAAAGGTTTCTTTATATTTAGGCATCCAATACACTTTTTTTCTTTAAGAAATTCACACTTACTACATTCAATACCACATCGTGATTCAATTTTAATTTTTTCTTTTACTTCAACCATAAGATACTCCTTTACTATTTGTTTCACTAAATATTTTATCATGAAAGCAAATCTCATATAGAGTTTGCTCATATAAATTGTAATTTGTAAAAATCGTAATATCTTAATCTTTCAATTTATTTTATTTATCAAATTTGAATAATTTAAGAATAATAAGTTACATTATATTTAACTGCTAAATCTTTTTGCGTAAGAAAATCATATATTTCTTGCTTATTCATAGTGGCCTCCAATAAAATATTATTTATTTGGTTGAATTTACTTTTCAATTATAAGAGTTTACTTTTTTTAGTTAAGCTAATGCTTTTAATCAAGTTCAAAAGCACCAGTATATAGCTCATAATATTTACCTTTTTCTTTCATCAAATATTCGTGATTTCCACGTTCAATTATTCTTCCGTTTTCTAGTACCATAATGGCTTTAGCATTACGAATAGTTGATAGGCGATGGGCAATGACAAATACTGTTCGTCCTTCCATTAATTTATCCATTCCATCTTGAATGTCTTTTTCTGTACGGGTATCAATGCTAGAAGTTGCTTCATCTAAAATCATAACAGGTGGATTACTTACGGCACATCTGGCGATTGCTAGGAGTTGGCGTTGTCCTTGAGATAAATTATCTCCATTATCGGTAATAATTGTATTATAACCTTGAGGTAATTTTTCAATAAATTTATCGGCGTTGGCAAGTTTTGCGGCTTCGATGCATTCTTCATCACTAGCATTTTTTCTGCCATAACGTAAATTTTCCATAATGGTTCCCGTAAATAAATTAACATCTTGCAACACCATACCAAGTGATTTTCTTAAATCATTTTTATTAATATCTTTAATGTTTATGCCATCATAAAGAATAGTACCTTCATCAATGTCATAAAAACGATTAATTAAATTAGCTAGTGTTGTCTTACCTGCTCCGGTTGCACCTACAAAAGCAATTTTTTGACCAGGTTTTGCATATAGACTTATATCATTTAATACTTTCTTTTCTTTCACGTAAGAAAAATTAACTAAATCAAATTGAATATCGCCTTTTAATTCGATTAATTCCTTACTTTTTGGATTTTTCCAAGCCCAAATGCCGGTATAAGTATCTGATTCTTTTAATGTTCCATCATCTTGACGTTCGGCATTTACTAAAGTAATTTTTCCATCATTTTTTTCGCTTTCTTCATCGATTAATTCAAAAATTCTATTAGCACCGGCTAAGGCTAAAGCAATTGAATTATATTGTTGGGATAATTGATTAATATGCATCGTAAATCCTCTTGTTAATAGTAAGAAAGAAGCAATGGCACCAACAGATAATGATGTTGTTTTGATAGCAAGAAATCCACCTAAAATAGCTATTGCTACATAGACTAAATAACCAATATTTCCCATAATTGGCATAATGATATTAGCATATATATTAGCATTTGTGGTATTTGCACATAACTCTTCATTTAATTCATCAAATTTTTTCTTTGATTCTTCTTCATGAGTGAATACTTGAACTACTTTTTGACCATCTATCATTTCTTCTATATAAGCATTTACTTTGGCAACGGTCTTTTGTCGTGCTTGGAAATAGGTTGCTGATTTTTTACCAATATATCTTGCGACAACTAACATAATGCTAACACCAAATATAATCATCATAGTTAAATACACATTTAATGTTAACATAGAAATAAAGGCAGCTAAAATTAATACTCCATTAGATACACAATTTGGAATGCTTTGAGAAATCATTTCTCTTAAAGCATCTGTATCATTGATATAGTAACTCATGATATCACCGTGATTATTATCATCAAAATAACGAATTGGTAATGTTTCCATATGTTCAAACATATCATCACGGATTTGTTTTAAGACTCCTTGACTTACGTTTACTGTTAATCTTGAATATAGCCAAGTTGTAAAAACGCCAATAGCATAAACAAAGGCCATAAACCCAATAGCTTGAAATAAGGAAGTATAGATAGGATTTTCTTCTCCAATTAATGGAGTAATATAGTCATCAATTAAAGTTTGTAAAAATAATTGACCGTAGACATGGCAAATTGAACTTATAATAATCGCTATAATAATAATTACTAAGTGTTTTTTAAATTTTGAAAGTATATATTTTAATAAACGTAAAAGTGTGTGTTTTTTGCTTTTTTTACTCATTAGAATCACTTCCTTTTACTTGAGAGTAATAAACTTCTTGATAAATTTTGTTGTGTTTTAGTAAATTTTTAGGAGTATCAAAAGCTGAAATTTCGCCATTATCTAAAACAATAACACGGTCGCAGTCTTCTACACTAGAAATTCTTTGAGCAATAATTATTTTTGTTACACTGGGAATATATTCACGAAATGATTTTTGAATCATTGCATCAGTTTTGGTATCTACGGCACTTGTTGAATCATCTAAAATAATAATTTTGGGATTTTTCAATAATGCTCGTGCAATGCAAAGTCTTTGCTTTTGACCACCACTAACATTAGTTCCACCTTGGTCAATATAAGTATCATACCCATCTTTTAACTTTGAAATAAATTCATTGCAACAAGAAATTTCGCATACTTGTTTTATTTCTTCTAACGTAGCATTCTTTTTTCCCCATTGTAAGTTTTCTTTTATCGTTCCACTAAATAAGACATTTTTTTGTAGCACAACCGCAACAGAATCACGTAAGACGTTGATATCGTAATTTCGTACATCCTCACCTGACACTTTAATACTGCCAGATGTTACATCATAAAGTCTTGGAATTAAATTAACTAAGGTACTTTTACTTGACCCAATTCCACCAATGATACCAATCATTTCTCCAGAATGAATTGTTAAATTAATATCTTTTAATACAGGTTTATCATTTACATAAGAAAAGCTCATGTGATTAAATTCTATTTCACCATTTTTAACTTCTCTAATGGGTTTTTTGGCATTTTGAATTGTTGGTGTTTCTTCTAATACTTCTATGATACGCTCCATAGATGGAATAGAAATAATACAGGTTACATAAACCATAGATAACATCATTAAGCTATTTAAAATTTGGGCTGCATAAGTAATAACTCCAGTTAATTCTCCAGTACTAAGTGTTCCACTAATAACTAGTCTAGAACCTAAATAAGAAATAAGAATAATAGAAGAATAAATACATAAACGCATGATAGGCGTATTGAGCGCTACTAATTTTTCCGCTTTCATAAAGGCTTGATAAATTTTATTAGAAATTTTTTTGAATTTTGAAATTTCTGTATCTTCTTGGACGTATGATTTTACAACACGAATGCCTCTTACATTTTCTTGTACTCTATTGTTTAAGTCATCGTAAGTATGAAAAACACTTTCAAATAATGGATGTGCTTTATTGGCTATGTAGAATAATAAAAATCCCAAAATAGGTGCAACAATTAAAAAGATAAGAGCTAATTTTGCATTGATAGTAAATACCATAAGTAGAGAAAATAAAAACATCATTGGAGCACGAATGGCAATGCGAATTAACATTTGATAAGTCATTTGAACATTATTCACATCGGTAGTAAGACGAGTAACTAAACTAGATGAGGAGAATTTTTCAATATTTTCAAAAGAATAGTCTTGTATTTTATAATACATATCGTGTCTTAAATTTTTGGCAAATCCCGAAGAAGAAATGGCGGCAAATTTTCCAGAAAACCAGCCAAATAGTAATGAAAAAAGAGCCACTAAAACTAAAATTCCACCAATTAAAAATACAAAAGTAAGATTTTTTTGATTAATTCCAATATCAATAATTTTAGTCATTAAAATAGGAATCAAAACATCTAATATAACTTCTAAAGAAATAAAAACAATTGTTAAAATACTTACTAATTTATATTCACGAACAGATTTTAATATCTTTTTTATCATAGAAAAACTCCTTTAAAAATTATTTTCTTTTCTTACCTATTATATCATAGCATTATTTAATTGTAACAAAAATGAAAAAGCAAATCACGTATAGTGCTTGCTATTAATTAATTACTTCAATATCACCACAATCATTTTCTATTTTTAAGGTAATGTCTGATTTATGATAATTATTCTTAATTTTTACTTTGCCTAAGTCTGTTTTTGCATCAATAAATAATTCGTTGATACTATCTATTTCTATGTCGCCATAATCATTTTTAATAAAGGAATCTTTTTTTAAATTAAGATTATTAAGTTCTATATCGCCACAATCATTTTCAAGATAAAGATAATTATTAACGGACTTAATTTTTATATCTCCATAACTATTCTTTACTGTTGCATCATTGGTATTTGAAATTTCAACATCGCCACAGTCTTCATTTATAGTTGATACATTAGCTTTTTCTATTTCTATATCCCCATAATTATTGTCTACTTTAACAATATTACCACCAAGTATTTTGACATCACCACAATCTTCCTCAACATCAATATTAGCATTTAAAAATTCATCAATAGAAATATCACCATAATCATTTTTTATATTAATATTTCCTGCATAGTCTTTTGGTAAATATATCTCTATCTTAGCTGATTTTTGATTAAAGCAAAATCCTATACAATTTTTTGTGCTTGTTTTAATATTTAAAGTATCAAGATTAGTTTCAACATTAGTATAATCTTTTTCGCCGTAAATTATGGCTTTAATATTTTCTGTATCAGTTTGTTTGATAAAAATTTCACTTGTAGTAGCATCTATTACGATATTATTAAATTTTTCTTCATAAGTTTTATCTAATATTAATTCATTACTACTCTGTAATCGCATCATAAAACCTTTAAATTTAAAATCATTTTGTAAAAGACCTATGAAAAATATTGAAAGGGCTATCATTATAATAGATAGTAAAATAATTAAAGCTATAATCCATTTTTTATTTTTCATTTTTATTACCTCTTAGCATAAATATTAATTTTAATATTTCTTCAAACAAGCCAAATATTATCCATATTATCCAGGTTAAATGCCAAGCCATAGTTTTAAAACTAATAACTAAATATATGATGGTAATGAGAATGGCTGCTACACTGGAAATTTGTTTTCTTAAGATATCAGTTTCTGTTTCTTTAGGAGTTTTTATTTTTTTATATTTAATACATACATAGACTATTATACCTGTTGCGACTCCACAAATGAGTAAAAACAAAGCACAGGCTACTACAGGATTCATATTCATAACAGGAATAGAAATAAGTATCCATACACAGCTTAAAAAATATAACACAACGCTGATTGCTATTCCTTTTGCCTTTTTACTTGACTTTAATTTTTCTTCTTCTAAATCAATAACAAATTCACTATTTTTAGTAGTTTCCTTTTCTTTTAATTCAATAAAAAGTTCATCAGGGGTGATACCATACAATTCACATAAAGGAACAACTTTATCAAAATCAGGTAAACTCTGGTCTGTTTCCCATTTTGAAACAGTTTGTCTTGTAACATTTAATTTATCTGCTACTTCTTCTTGAGATAATTTTTTATCTTTCCTTAACTTAAATAACCTTTCACCTAAATTAGTCACTTTCTTCACCTCACAGTAAAATTATACATTTTATTTTAGTTGCTATCTACCTGTTTGAGTTGGAAATTTGTCAACTAAAATTAACATTTTAATAATTATATATGAAAAAACAAACTATTTTCTAGTCTGCTTTATAAATGTTATTAATCAACATTAACACCTTTTTTGAATATTTTTATATCTATGTAATAATAGATACTAATTAAAATGATATAAAGACATATTCCTAAAACTAAGGCAGTTTTTACTATATCAACTGTAAGAGTATTATTTATATTAGAATTAAATAAGGCCATAATATTTGGATTAAATAAACCAATGAGATAGATAATTAAAACGGATATTGCTACAACAAAGAGGTAGTTTAAGAAACCATAAAGAATTGATTTAGTCATTTTGAAATTATTAGATTTGTGACCTAGTAATATACCAGTAAAGCCTGCTTGTAATATAGTCGTAAATTCTAAAAATAAACATAAGAAAGCAGTAAGAATTACTTTAATTGTGGTACTATTCATAACTGTTGCAAAAAAATGTAAGGTGTTTTTTAAAACTTCTAAATTTTCTTTTGAATAATAAGCAATAAAGATACATAATATAATAACCAATATGCTTGTGAACATTGTAATAATAGATGATAAAAATTTAGAGGTATAAATAGTAGTTTTACTTATGGGAAGTGTATGTGTTAAATAGGACTCATCGCCATATATATTTTTGACGAATCTTACCCATACTCGTAATAAACTATTTATTATGATATTTATAATAAAAGCGATTGTTGTTCCACTTGCTATAAGTGCTAGAATATGGAACATAAAAGAATTATCAAAAGAAAATAAAATTCTTGTAAAAATTGCAAATATAGTAGTCAGTAAATAAAAAACTAGTAAAACTTTATAAATGTACTTTAAATCATATTTTAAACATTTACTTAACATTTGAACATCCTCCTAAATATTTCATCAATAGAGCCTTTTTCTTTTGCTCTTAACTTATCTGCATCAGATGAAAGAATTATTTTTCCTTTATCAATAAATATAACTTCATCAAGTATTCTTTCTATATCACTAATAAGGTGAGTAGATATTATGACACTGGCACTTTCATTAAAATTATTTAAGATGGTATCTAATATATAATCTCTAGTTGCAGGGTCAACACCACCTAAAGGCTCATCTAATATATAAAGTTCTGCATTTCTTGACATAACAAGTATAAGTTGTAATTTTTCTTGCATACCTTTACTCATTTTAGAAATTTTCATATCTATTTCTAAATCTAAATCTTTTATTAACCTTTTAGCTTTTTCAGCATCAAAGTTTTCATAAAAGTCCGTGAAATATTGGAGTGTCTGCTTAATTGTCATACTTTTATCCAAGTAAGTTCTTTCTGGTAAATAAGAAATGATTTTTTTACTTTCAATACCAATATTTTTGCCATTTACTAAAATTTCGCCACTCGTTGGAATAAGTAAATCATTTATAAGTTTGATTAAGGTTGTTTTACCCATACCATTTTTTCCTAATAAGCCAATAATTTTTCCTCGTGGTATTTTTAGATTAATATCTTTTAAAACTTGTTTCTTATCATAGTTTTTGTAGATGTTTTTACACTCTAATAATTCCATTATTTATTTTCCTCCTTTAAAAACTCAACTATTTCATTTTTTATAAATCCTAATTCTTTCATTTCATCTATATATTTTTTAGTTTTTTCTTTGGCATACTTATCTTTGAATTTATTTAGTAGTTTTTGATCTTTAGTAACATATTTTCCATTTGTTCTTTCGGTATAAATAAGTTTTAAATCTTCAAGTTCGACAAGTGCTTTTTGCATAGTATTAGGATTTACTTTTGTCTTTAGGGCAAGTTCTCTAACTGACGGTAGTTTTTCGCCTGATTTTATTTTCCCTGATATTATATATATTTGTAATTGCTCTACAAGTTGGATATATATTGGTCTATCATTATCAAATACAAAATTCATAATTGCTCCTTTCTATATTGTATTACTTGTTTAATACAATGATATAATTAAAATTTAAAAAAGTCAATAAAAAATGATTATCAATTTTACTTGATAACCTTAATAATATAAAAAGTAGGCTCATCTGATTTTAAAGTTCTCCAAATATGGTGTAAAATTTTTGCTTCTTTGATAGCTGGCAATGATATTTACAAATATTCCTGCAGTCATTGAGTCAGTAAAGTGGGCATTATTTTTCTTTGCTAAATAATCTTTCATTATACTAGATTTATCAAGTGTTTAAGAGTTGAAGTTATTTAAAATATGGTTTATAGTATGATTATAAATATTTGTGAGGTGATTTGATGTTTAACTTAGATTTATATGAACTTGGATACTGTAGTGAAAAAGAATATACAAGAGTTGTATGTGTATGTAGATATCAAGGAAAATATGTATTTTCTTATAATGAAAAAAGAAAGGGTTGGGAAATACCTGGTGGTCATATTGAGGAAGGTGAAACCTGGCAAGAAGCAGTAAAAAGAGAAATGTATGAAGAAACAGGCGCTACTAAAATAAAAGTTGAGCCAATTTGTGTTTATAAAATAACTACTTTTGGATTACTTTGCTATTGTGAAATAGAGGAATTAGAAAAGTTGCCTCAAGAATATGAAATGTCTGAAATAATGTTTTCTGATGAATTACCTGATAACATGACTTTTCCTGAATCATCTAAAATTTATTTTAATAAAGTTATTGAAGCAAAGGGTTTAAATAATTAAATTCTTTTTTATGAATTTTTAAATCTATTTACTTGCAATAGTTTAATAAGTCATAATCAGTTTGCTTACTATTTTTTTCAATAGTCCAATATTCATCAGCTTCATTGAAATTACATCTATATACATCATAGAATAAGGTATCATAATATATTACGTTTCCTATTGTGGTAGTTTTACTTCTAAATCGTGGGGCTTGGCTATTTAGTTTTACATTACTATAATCTAGTATTAATAACATTGCTATTATTAAAACAACATATCCTAAATTAAGTAATACTCTTTTTTTTAAAGTTTTTCCTTTTTGAATAATTGAAAAGCCAAATAAAGATATTATCATACCTATAACTGAATAGATAGAACCCCAACTACTTTCACTAGGAAATACAGAAAAAGCACTAAAAATTAAACCTAAGCCAAAGAATAATAAAATTTCTGCAATTAATTTATTTTTTTTGTGGATTTTTTTAGTTGTATAATCAATAGTATTAACAATATTTTCTTCAAACTTTTCTTGATATTCTTTATAGTCAACTTTTTGGCCACTTATTAAATCATTTAAAGTAATATCTAATTCGTTACATAAAGGTTTGAATAAAGATAAGTCTGGCATATTTCTGCCATTTTCCCAATTTCCAATAGTACGGTCAGATACTCCTAGTTTTTCGGCTAAAGCTTGTTGAGTTAAATTTTTATTTTTCCTACATTCAGAAATAAATCTACCAATTTTTTCTTGATTCATATTTTTTGCTCCTTTCATGACATAATTTTATTATCTAAAAATTTGTTTTTACAGGAAACATTTCAAGGGTAGATATATTTTAATCATATTCATCGTTTAATTTTTGTGCTTCATTTAATAACTCATCAAAATCAGAAATATATTTTTTATCTTGCACAACTCTATATTTTTCATATTCATCAAGAGCTAGTTTGTTGGCTATTTCTCTTGTAATTTTACCATTATCTTTTAAAATGTTATATTCATTGAGATTTAAAAATAAATCTAATTTTTCTTTCCATTCTTTCATAGAAATAATGTGTCCTAATTTTACTTGTCTTTCTGCAAAATCTAAATACATTGACACAAGATTATTTAATTCTTTTATTTCATCTTCCTTTAAATAATTTTTGGCAATTGTAACATCACTTTCAAGAATTTTGCCATCAGGAGAATTTTTCCATGTTTGAAGTCCCATGAAATCTTTTTTTGAATCTGCTCTATTATATATAATTTCTGGAGCAGTCATTTTAGTAATAGCAAAATGAAGTTTATTCTGAACGTTCTTATAAAATTCTTTAGTTATTTCACTATTTTTGTCATAATCATAACTACATTCTTTATAAATATCGGTTATTTTTTGATAAAATCTTCTTTCACTTGCTCTGATTTCTTTTATTTTTAGAAGTAATTCATCAAAATAGTCTTTACCAAATTTTGGACCATTTTTTAATAATTCTGTATTTAATACAAATCCTTTTTTGATATATTCTTTTAAAGTATTTGTTGCCCATATTCTGAATTGAGTTGCCTCTTTTGAGTTAACACGATATCCCACAGCAATAATAGCATCTAGGCTATAAAAATTAGTATTATAATTTTTTCCATCCGAAGCAGTTACTCTAATTTTTTGAGTAACTGAATTTTTATCTAACTCTCCACTTTTGAAAATATTTTGTAAGTGATAAGTAATATTATTTTCTGCAACATTAAATAGTTCTCCCATAGTTTTCTGTGTTAACCAAAAGTCTTCATTGTCGTATAAAACCTCCACTGATTTGTTAGTGTTTTCACTTTGATATAAAATTATATCTTTTAAATTATTTAAATTCATTGGTAACCCTCCTTAATTATTAATTAAATTTCTAAATTTTATATTTTTTCAGATAAATATCTCTGACAATTTTATTATAATACAAACGTTTGCTTCTTGTCAATCGAACAAATTGTGAAAAATATGGAACTCTTTTTTATTAAAAAAACTAGTAATTTTTAATACTAGTCATTACTTTGTAGATAATTTTTCATTTTTAGAAAACTCGCTTTTTAGAAGAATGGCACCTAAAATAAAGGATAAAATATCAGCTATTACGGAGCTCCATAACATTGTGACAACACTTTTTGAAACATTGGCAATTATAATTATGGCTGGAACAAAGAAGATTACATCTCTTGCTAGAGCGAGTAAAGTTGATTTTAAACTTGAGCCCATTGACTGGAGAAGAATTGAAGTGGATTTTGTAAAAGTTGTTAGGATAATTCCACCTAAGAAGATTCTTAAACAATAGCCGGCATATTCCATATATTCAAATGAGTTTTTCTTACCAAAAATATTAATAATATAACTAGGGAAAAATTCAAATAAGATAAAAGCAATAAGACCAATAATTAGATTTATAGTTAAAATATACTTTATCGTTTCTTTGACTCTTTTCATATTTTTAGCACCCATATTAACACCGATTATAGGCATTCCTCCTAAGGAAACACCAACAACAATAGAAACAACAATACCAAATACTTTCATACAAATACCAATGACGGCAAGTGGGGTTACTACTCCATAGGCTTTAGTAGAAGATGATAATGTTTCGTAGCCATAATTATTTACTAGGTTGTTACTGACAGCAATGATGATAACAATAGCTAATTGAGTAATTAAAGAGGCCATACCTAAGGTTAGTATTTTTTTACAAATTGCTTTATCTAACTTGACTGATTCTTTATTAATTTTGAAAGAGTGTGCTTTTTTTAAATAAAAGATGCTCATTATAAATGTAAGTATCTGCCCTATTATAGTAGCAAGAGCAGCTCCTTTCACACTTAATTTGAAAATAAAAATAAATATTGGGTCTAAAATAATATTAGATATTGCCCCAATGACAGTTGCACACATAGCGAACTTAGGACTACCGTCACTTCTGATAGAAGCATTTAGGCCTTGACCAATGATATAAAATGGTAGGCCGTAACAAATTATTCTTAAATAATCTTTAGCATAATTAAAACACTCTACTTCATTTTTATTACCACCAAATAATTTTAAAATTTGCTCATTAAAAACTAAGCCAATTATTGTTAAGATTATTGATATAAAAATTAAAAGTATTAAGCCATTTCCAATTGATTTATTAGCTTGTTTTTTATTCTTGGCTCCTAAAGATAAATTGAAAAGAGCAGCTGCTCCATCGCCTATTAGTAAAGAAAAAGCAAGAGCTATAACAGTAAAGGGATAGACAATATTAGTGGCAGCATTGCCAAAAGCGCCGGCTTTGCTCCAACCGATAAATATTTGGTCAACAATATTATAAAGTGCCGCTACTATCATACTAATAACGCATGGTATAGCAAATGTTTTAATTAATTTAGGGATTTTTTCTTTTTCTAAGTCTAGTTTTTTCATAAATACCTCCTCTTTTTAAGCAGAACAAAAATACGTAAGTCTTTATACAATTGGACTTACGCTTTAGCTACACATTGATAATATTTTGACTTTATATTTTTTTGCTCAACGTAAAGATTATAGCACTTTTTTTATTTTTTTGTAAGATTTTTTTTAGCCTTTTTTTCTTAGTAACTATCACCATTTGTTAAAATAATGGTACAAATTTCTTGCTAGGCCAATCTATGTATTGTATTTGTACCAATTATATGATATTATGTCTTTGGCAAGAGAGTTTTACAGAAAATAAAAGTGAGTGACATTTGTTTTTCACTTTCGAATGTTACCTATAGTATTTATGCTCTATCAGAGTTGGAGAGTGTCTATTTTTTTATTGCTAGTACCGGTAGAAAGAAATAAAATTATTGAGATAAACTTTAATGCTTTGAATATTAATTTTCATTAATATCTGTCTCTCTTGTGTATTTATTTATCAATTAAAAAATAGTCATACTTTAAAATTGACTATTTCTTTTTCACTATAAATTTATCAAATAAAACTAAGATAGCCGGTAAAAAGATTAAAATTAATATTGTTGAACAGATAGTTCCGGCAGAGATAGTTTTACATATTTTAGCGGCTATAGCCGTAGTTAGACTGGCTATTATTAATGTAACTATGGTAAGAATAGAACTTGATGTTAAAATAGTATGAATAGATTTATTTAAAGATTCAATTACTGCTTCTTTAATACCTAGTTTTTTTCTATTTTCCAAATAATATGAAGTATATAAAATAGCATAATCAATTGTTGCGCCCATTAAAATACTTTGAACAATTAAAATAGAAATAAAGTAAACACTAGAATTTGTAAAAGTAAATATTCCCATTGTTAAGTAAACAGCACATTGAATTATTAAAACAAGTATTAAGGGAATAATTAAAGATTTAAAGGTAAGCGCCACAACTATAAAAATAGCAAGCATTGTAATAATAGTAATTGAGTTTAACTCATCATCAAAAGTCTTACTAATTTCATAAGCCATTGGCGAGTCACCTATTACGTAACAATTATCTATATTTTTAAATAACTTTTTAATATTTTTTATTTCTGAAAAAGTCTTTGTGCCTTCGGCTGGAAGATGCGTATTTAAAACAACTCGTGAATAGTTTTTTCCTACTAATAATTTTTTGGCATCTTTAATAGTCTTTTTAGAAGTAGTAATATTTTCTTTCATATCATCATCAATAAAATCAGTAAAACGAGAATCTTTTAAGATATCATTATTTAAGTAATTTACAAATTCTTCAACAGTCATTTGATAATTCTTATCATAATTGTTGGCACTTGCATAATAAATATATAAAACTTCTAGCATATCTTTTTCAATGTTGTTAGAAAGCTTACTTATTATCGCAAACATTTCATTTTTAGTGTACTTGGTATTATTAAGACTATTATCCATAATTGCTTTAACAGTCTTTAACTTAGTTAGTTTATCTTGGTCAAATGAAGCAGCATAATTTTTATTATTAATAACATCATCTAAAATAAAATCAATGAAATCTTTTAATGATAGAGAATAATTATTATTTTGATAAAGATAATTGTGAAGACCATAAAGTAGATTTAGTGATTCTTCATTAATACCTAGTAAGTTAGAAAGTTCATTCCTATTGTAGCGATAATTATTTAAGCAAGAGTTCATTATTGTATTTAGAAGTTCTAGTTGTTGGAAAGTAGCATCATCAATGTTTTCTAAAAGAGGGTCATTCTTGTTAGAAATGATAATATTTACAAATTCGAAAGGTGTCAATTCTATATTCTCAGTAGATGATAAATATAAGGTATAAATATTTTTAACGGTTGCTTCATTAATATTTAGAATGGTTGCTAAAGAATTGTAAGTAAACTTGGTATCTGTAAGAGTATTATCCATTACTAATTTTATAAGTTGAAGCTTTCCTTGGGTTTCTATATTTAGCTTATCTTTTATAGTATCACTAGAAAGTATTATATTAACTAGTTCATAAGGAGTAGCTTCGTAGTTAGTATCAGAAAATAAATAAGTTATTAAATTATAGATTTGCTTTACATCAGTACTATTTAATTTTAAAAGAACAGCTAGTTCATCATAAGAATAAGCATCATTACCATTTAGAAGAGGAGAATTTTCTAAAGAAGATAAAGCACTTAAATCACGATTATCTAAGTAAGTTGTTTTTTCTTTTATTAACTTAACATAATTTAGAAAGTCGGCTAAGGTGTATTTTTCATTGTTTTCATTATTTAAAAAGTTAAGTAAGAGAATTTCATTAATAGTTTGCTCATCTAAGTTAAAAAGGGAAGCAAGTTCATTAGGAGTCATAGGCTTTTTTATTAAGTCGGCATTACTAAATAGAGCTAATGTTTCTATATTTTTGATAGTTTCTTCAGGGAAAGCTTGGGAGTAGTTGCTATCTGTTAAAACATTGTTTATGACAAAATTAGAAAAATCATTAATACTAAGTTCTAGGTCAAAATCATTTTTTAAAAGATAAAACTTCATTAAATCATTTACTAGCTGTTCATCAATATTAAAAAGATTGGCAAGTGAAGAGCTAGATAATTTAGTTGTGATGGTATTTTTGTTAGTAAACTTTGCTAGGATGTCTAATTTAGATATACTGTTTTTATCAAGTTGCTTATTGTACTTGGCATTTGGTAAAACATCTTTAGTCATAAAACTTGAAAACTCTTCTAAAGATAATTTATCTTCATTATGTTTAGATAGATAATAGATAAATAAATCATTTATATTGCTTTCATCAATTTGGAGAATACTAGCTATTTCTTTAGATGTTCTTTGTTGACTTATGGCATCAGTTGTGATGAAATTTTTTAATTTAGATACATCAGTTTTAATAGTTGGCGTTATGTGATTATTTATCTTTTGGTTGTTGTAAGCTTCTGTTTCTAAAAAATCAACAAATTCTTTAAAAGTAAGCTTATTGTTATTTTCTTTATTATAGTAGTTATAATAAACTATTTTTAATAAATAATCATCTACCGTTACATCTGAGCCTAAGTCTTTTAATTTATTATTTAGCTTGTTATAACTTAGTTTTTCATTGATAGTATTGCCATAAGCTAAGACTTCTTTAATGTCTTTGTTGTTTTCTAATTTGGATAAGTTTTTGGCTACTTGTTCTTCTGCTTCATTTTTATAAATAATGGCAATTTGGTTGTTTTCAGCAAAAACTTTGGATATTTCATCAGTTTCATTGTCAGTGTAATCTATTTTTAAGTTGCCTTTTAAAAGAAAACTGGTAAGTAATACTATTAAAAAGATAGGTAGAGCTAACAAATGATGATTATAACTAAATTGACCTAGTTTGGTTAAGGTGATGTGAGGTGATTTCTTTTTAGTTTTTTCTATCCATTTATCAAAGATAAGTATTAAAGCTGGCAAGCAGAAGAAAATGCAAATTAAACTGAACAAGACACCTTTGGCTAAGATGAAGCCTAAGTCTTTACCAATTTTGAAGCTCATAAAAACTAAAGCTAATAAGCCAACGATTGTGGTTACGGAACTACTAGAAATGGAAAGGAATGCTTTATGTAGAGCTTTTTTCATAGCAGTTACTTTGTTTTTTTCCGTTTTCTTTTCTTGGTCATAGCGATTCATTAACATAATGGAGTAATCCATTGATAAGGCCATTTGGAGAATAGCCGCAATGGAATCAGTAATATGAGATACACTTGGAAAAATAATGTTTGTTCCTTTATTTAGAACAACGGCCATAAGGATAGTCGCTAAGAAAAGGAAAGGTTCAACTAGGGACTCACACATTATTAAAAGAATTATTAAAGCACAAAAAACGGCAAAGGCAACAACCCAGATTGATAGAACTGTCTTGTTGGATTCATCTATGGAGCCACTAGTATAGAAAGTGTAATCAGCAAAGTCTTCAGAAATTTTTTGATAAATTGAAGCAGCTAGTTTAGAGTCAGCTTTGTCTTCTACATTTATAACGTATAGAGTGTGATTATCTTTATTGTATTCGTCTGAATCATCATAAGAAATACTTTCTACTCCTTTGATAGAAGCAAGGCGCTTTTTTATAGAAAGCTTTTCATCTTTTTTCAAATCATCAAACATAATGTTTAGAGAACTTGTTGTATTTTTAAATTCTTTTTCCATTATGTTATTTCCTTTTCTTGTTTCAGAGTTATCAGGTAGATACTTAGAAATATCATAATTAATTTTTACATCTTTAGCTAAAAATAAAGACAAGATAGTAAAAGCTAGAAAAATTGCTAAAATAAAATGTCTTTTATCTATAATGAAATTAGTTATTTTTTTCATTTAAATCAGCCCTTTCTTTTTTCGCACGTACATTACATTATATTCTTTTATTTAAGAGAAAAAAAGTATAAATTAGAAAAATGTGTCTAAATTTAGACAGTATTAGAAAAAGTGTAGTTATTTGTGGGAAATTGTAGTATAATAGAAGTATGTTTTTGGGGTGATATAGAAAAATGAAAGTTAAATGTCTAAATTCTTCCGCTATTAAAACGCGGAATCTTATTAAGAAAACTTTTGCTCAATTGTTAAGTGAAAAAAAGCAACTGGATAAAATTACAGTTACAGAATTGGTTAGAAAAGCTGATATTACGAGAAGTACTTTTTATACTCATTATGATAATATTTATCAAGTGGCACAAGAGTATCAGTTTCAAACAATTGAACTTCTTTGTAATGAGGATTTGATTTTGTATACGAGAGAGGATATTTTGAATTATTTTGATAATATTTTTTCTTGTTTAAAAGAAAATGAAGAAGTATATAAATTGTTGTTAAAGGCTGATATATCAATTGTCTTTTTAGAGAAACTAAAAAAGATTGCGAGTAAAAAAATAATTGAAGCTTTGAGGGATAATTATAATAGTAAGTACTTAGAACTAGATGTTTCTTTTTTAATGGACGGGATAACAATAGAAATATTAAAGTACTTTCGAAATGAGGGAAAATATAATTTAGATGAGTTGCTTTTTAATTTGAAAAAGTGGTTTAATAAAATATTTGCATAAGAAAACAACAGCTAGTTTTATTTAGTTGTTGTTTTTATTTTTAATAATTACCTGTATCTTTTAGTGCATACCATAAATCATAAAACGTTCCATCACTTTTGATAGCTAGTGTTGTAACACTACCAGATGTATTAGCTAATGTAAATTTAGTAACTCCACTTATACCATCAATAGCTCCATAGGAAATTACTGCTCCTTGGGCATGATTTAAAGCATGTACAATAGGAATATATTCTACAGTTCCATCTTCAAGTAAAATAAATACTGTATCACCTGTTGAACTTTGACCCATTCCTCCAAAGAAAACATCAATAATTTTCTTAGTAAATTTAATTTCAGAATGGGAAATACTATTATTGGTACTTGTCCAATTTAAGGGATAATTTTCTACAACTCTTGATGGTGTAAAACTAAAATCCATTACTTTTTGTGAAGCATCAACAGTAATATATATTCCAAAACTACCCTGACAAGCTAAGGTATAGTTTTTTTGACTACTGTTAATTGCTTTGGTACTATCAAATGAAACAATCGAATTGGTCGTATTAGTATTTTCACTTGGAGTAGAATTATTAGAATTGTTATCTGTACTAGTACTAGTATTATTATCACTAGAATTTGTTGTTTTATCATTATTCTTACTAACCGTTTCATTTTTAGCATTAGTGTTGTTGTTACCTGTTATATATTTTATATTATCTTTATTTAAGAATATATAACCTGCTAAACATAACACAAGAATTAATAATGCAATCGTTGTACCTATAAAAACTTTGTTACTCCTATTATTAGAATTATTATTTTTTTCTCTTTCCACTTTTATTCCTCCTCATGATGAAAGTTTATCATACTAAAATGCTAAATACAATAGAATTTTTAAAAAATTGACACTTATTATAGAATTTTTTTCTATAATATGTCAATAATAATATTCTATGATAGGTGAGAAAATATATATAGGTGATGTTTAATGGCATTTAATAAAAATGATGATAGATATATTTATGATGTCGTTAGTAAAAATATAAAGTATTTTAGATTACATAATAATAGTAAATATAGCTCTTTTGGTAAAATGACACAAGAACAGTTAGCAGAAAAATGTGATTTAAGTCATAGTTTAATTAGTAATATTGAATCAAAAAAAGTTCAACAATCATTTAGTATTGCTGTTTTATATAGGATAGCTCAAGTACTTGAAGTTGATATAAAAGAATTTTTTGTAGATAGAAATTTGTAAATTTTTAAAATTTAATTTTAGGTAGAGATATTTATTATCTTTTTTCTTTTAGCATTTAATAGCTTTCTTTATTAGCTTCATAATCTTTTAGATAGTCTTGCCATACCATACATCTTTCTATCGCAACATATCTAATAATTATCCAAATAAAGACATCATATATTTGGTCTTTTTTTATGTCTAGAGATAAGCAATATTTTTTAAGAGGAGAAATATCAATGAAATTAGTTTCTTGTTTATTTTCATTATTTAAAGTATTAATTAATAAAGTGCTTGCAATTTGATTGCCATTTCTTATAATATTAGCAGAATGGTTGTTTCTATCTTTATAATAGTCAGTTATTTCATCAATTTGTTTTTGCATATCATTATACTTTTTTATAGTTATAGACTGTTTTAGCTTGGCTAACATTTTATTTATAGCATTAGATAAGACTTTATCTTTTTCCTTATCAGATAAATTTCTCATTAAGAAGTTTAAATTTTCAGATTCTAATTCTAATATATCTAAAACTTTAGTTAACTCATTGCTTGTTATGGTAATGATGGCTTCACTAATATCGTTTACTTTTTTTGAAATTTTCTTCATTTTTGCTCATCTCGTTTCTAATTCAATCTTTATTTTATTATATCACTTTTTAACCTATTAGCCATACTTTTAAGGTTATTTTTGAATAAAATGGGAAAATTATTATTGGTGAATAGATATGTTTAATAATAATTTAAAATGGTGTCGTGAGAATTTAGAACTAACTCAAAAAGAATTAGGTTTTATCTTTGGTATAAGTGGTAAAACTATATCAGGTTGGGAAACAGCTAGTGACCCAATACCTTTTAATAAACTAATAAAATTTTGTAACCTTTCTGGCTATTCTCTAGATTTTGTTTTAGGTCTTTCTAAGAAAAAGAAGAAATATAATATACCCATTGAAACTGATAAAGAGAAAATAGGTAGGAAGCTTAAAGAACTTCGAAAAGAATTAAATTTGTCACAAATGAAATTTGCTAAAAAATGTGGATTATCACAAACTACTTATAGTCATTATGAAACAGGACTTAATCTTATTTCCACAACGGCAGCTTATGCAATTTCAAAGAAATATCATATCTCTTTAGATGATTTAGTAGGAAGAGTTGAAAGTAATTAAAATAATAGCTTTCAACTTTTCTTTTTTTAGTGTAACATAAGTTACTTGTTTTAGCCACTGGCTGTACGACCTATTTTAAAAGAAAAAGCCTTAACTTTAAGTCAAGACTAAATATTATTACTTAAAATAGAAATTAGAAAAATCATATTTTAAAACACGGTATACCATATACTTATTCATTTTAGCGGTATATTTTCTAATTAAATTGTGCTCTTTATCATATTCTGCGAATATGCCTTTTGTACCTGAGTCGACTACTACATTAGAGTTAGGCATTGTTTGGACGCTACTTACGATACCTGAATAGTCTACTGGAAAACTATCTACTAATTCAAAGGTCTTATCATTTTCATTTACTTTGTAAACATAGTAATAGGATTCATTACCTTGAAAAGGATTGTTATTAGTAATTCCAATATCTTTATAAGAAAAGCTAGGTTGACTATTGGATACGCCATAATTATTATTAAAGAAAGTTAAGTAGTATTCATTATCATTTTCGCTTGCTTGATAACGAACGCTATGTTGACCGGCATGAATTTTGAAATCGCCTATTTTTTCATATACTAAATCAGCAAAGTCTGTATCTTGCCAAAAAGAATCATTAGAAATTAGATATTCAATGTTAGGATTGGTTAAGATATTTGAAACTTTGATTATAGAAGAAGTTTCACGACTACTTACGATGACGTCACCATTTACATATTCAATGGAATTTAAGTGTAGCCAGTCAAGGCCATCTTCGCCTTCATCTCTTTGACTTTTCGTATCAAGCTCGCAAGTTTTAACATAGTCTTTAAAGTAATCTTCAAAATCAATAAGCTCCGTTACTTTTTTACTTTTACGGTCAATTTTTATAATGCAGTCTTCTTCAGTTTCTTTTTCAGTATTATTCGCAAGTACTAAAAGATTTTTATCATCATCAAAGGTGTAATCATGGTGTAGTTGATACTTGCCAGTACGATAAATATTGGTAACTTCACCTAGATTATTTATTTCAACTATACGGGTTTGAGAAATACTAAAAAGCATTTTGTCTTCATCAAAAAGAATAGCATGAGCTCGGTAACCTATAATTGGTGTTTCACTACGGATAAGGCCATCATTATCATATAAAGCTAGATAATCATCAGTATCGGAATCATTTCCTAACATAGCAAATAGGCCATTACTTAGTTCTTCTTCACTAGAGCCATTTTCTACTTTTAATTTTTCTTCACCTAATGTTTCTACTTTGCTTAAGTCTACAGTAAACTCAAACTTTTTACTAGTAGATTCAGTTGTCATATCAATACTTATTTTGTTTTTACTTTGAGGAGTTAAGCCAATTAACTGATAAGCACTTATATCTTTTTGAACGGCTAATTCTTTAGAAAAATCTTTGATGTTTTTATCATCACTTGATATAGTGTAGTTGATATCTTTGATATCATTATTTTTAAAATAAATATTTATACTTAATTCGTTAGTACCATAAGGATTATAAATAACTACATAATCTTTTTTATTGGCTTTTAATAAGTCAGTTATTTTTTCATTTATGACTTTTTGATATTTTAAATTGTAAATAGATATATTCTTATTTTTAGAAACAGCATAAATGTCATTACCGAAAGATTTATCTAGTTTAATAACGGTATGTTTCCTTAACCATTCGATATTATTTAGATTATCTTTAGCAATTTTTTTACTTAAAGAAAAAGCAAGTACTCCTGATAGTAAAATAAGTATAACTAATATAACTGAAATTATAAATTTTTTCTTTGAAATAACTTTTTTCATAAAACCTCCATTAACTTTCATATAAAAACATATCAATAAATTGTGTATTTTTTGTGAAAAAGAAAAAAAGCTTTTTTTTGGCTTAAGATAAGTAACAAACAAAGCTTCTTTAAGAGAAATTCACTTTTATATTTACTATTTCAGCAATAGTTCCTACTCGCATGTTTGGGCCATATAGGCCTACTCCACTTGTAACAATACTATTAAATGAATTTATTTTTTTGTAACCATAAGGATTTTCCCACATAAGTTTAGTTAAAATAGTACCTGGAAAAACTTGTCCATTATGAGTATGACCGGATAGGTCTAAATCAATTTTAGCTTGAGCTAGTTCGTGAAGTTCACGTGGTTGGTGGTCTATTAAAATGATTGGCTTTGTTTTATCCATATTTTCTGTTATTTCTTGAGGAGTTTTCCTTTTAGAAATACCACGACCAAGTCGTTTGTAGTCAGGGCGTCCGTAAATATAAATTTCATCATTAAGCATTATGTATTCATCACGTAGTAAATTAATATTAGCATCTTTTAACATCTTATCCATACGTAAATCGCTTACTTTTTTGCTTTTATAATCAAAGGTAAAGCCCGCCAAGGTCTTTTCATCAATGTCATGATTTCCATAGACTGCATAGATACCATATTTTGATTTTATTTGACGTAGCGAATTAACTATTTTAGTAGGATTATCGATAGCATCATAATCATTATCAAAAATATCCCCCGCTATTATGACAACATCAGCTTTTTGTTCATTTATTTTATCTACCATTTTAGCAATTTGATAAGAGCCTAAATTATAACCAATATGTAAATCAGCTATTAAAACTATGTTTAGGTTTTTAAAATTAGAAACTTTTTTATTTATAGTTACTTCATACTTTGTGACGTTAATGTGTTTTGCATTTACTGCTCCATAAATACTTATAAAAGCAATTAGAAAAACACAGATGAAACCACTAATCTTATAAAATTTTGTAGTTTTTTCTTTATTAACGGGAACATTTTTAATTTTGTAATAGGCTAATTTTACGTAATAATTTATGACAAAGATAAGGCAGGAATAAAGCAAGATACCTAGCCAAAAATTACCTATACCACTTATTATATATTTTAGCATGCCTTTAGGTAATAGAAAGCCAATTAAAATAGCACACGAAAAAAAAGCATAGATTAATAAGATAAAAATTATTACTTGCTTTTTTTTGAATATTTTATGGCAATTTCCTAGCCATATTAATAGTCGCCAAATGAGAAAAATATGTAGTACAACATAAAGTGGTGATAAGAAAACTGCAATCATTTTATAACCTCCGGTATTCTAAGATTTGTCTAGTATAAGCATAATCGGTTATTCCTTTGCCCTCATTAGGATAAAAATGAGAATAGAATTGGTCTATTACATAAGCCGTTAGTAAAACAACGCAAAGAGGTATTAATATTTTCCTATTTATTTTTCTAAGCATATTATCAATAAGTGGCGCTAAAACGTAGACGATAGCTAGACCACCTAAGCCAAATATGAGTAGACCCTCAGCACAAATACGACCATGTAAATTTAAAAAATAACCACTGTAGTCCCACCATTTCTCGCCGTTATGCGTAAGTTCAAGATAAAAAGCAGTGAAGTATTCGACAAAACCACAAAGACAAGTAGTAAGGACAAATTCTTTTAATGGGCTTTTACGGAATTTTTTCAAAACGATTAAGATGAGTAAGCCTCCGAAACCATATATAGGTAGCCAAGGTCCGTGAAGAGCTCCCCTATTTACAAAGACACCATCACTAATTAAGTGAAGACTTACTTCCCATAACCAACCTATAAAGGAAATTATGAAGAAAAGTAAAATTAAGGAAAGAACAGAATAGTTTCGTAAATAGTTTATATTTTCAACAATTCGCTTTTTAGTCTTTTCTTGAATTTTGAAAAGACGATTAGGATAACTCTTGCCATCAATTACATCTTGATAGTAACTAATTCTATTTTTAAGGAGTTGCTCTTTCTCATACTGGTCTTCTTCTTTTTTATCATATAAAGTAATACCAAAATTATTGGCAAGAAAAGCTTTAAAGCCTGTGTCGCGTTTAATGTCTTTTATCTTTTTATTTCTTAATTCAACAATATCACTGTAAGTATTTTCAAGAAGGGCTTGATCGGCTTTTTCAAACAAATAAGTGTCATTTAGATATTCATAGTTGGCAATTTTATTTTTTATAGCTATTTTTCGTAAATTTGTGTAGTATTCACTAAAGAAAGCTACTTTGTAAGGATTAGAATATAAGACTTTCGTCATACCAAAAGTAATTATTCCTAGTATTTCCCAACCTAGAAAAGATAAGTCCATTTTGAAACACTCGAATTTGTGCTTATACATCATATCACGAGAAAGCTTTATTGCTGTTTTTGAGGGAATATCAGGATTTTCGGCAACAATGTATGGTACTAAAAAATAGGAATATCTTTTGATAATACCGCCAATGATTGTTAAGCTCCAAAAAAATAAGTAGATGTATCTTAAAAACATAGTGTATGAAGCTTTAGTCCACTTCTTTATATTTAAAAGGAATAAAAATCTTTGTTTAGAAACTTTGGGATAAGTACGCCCCTCTAAAAATATTCTTCTAGCAATAACGGGATAAACGTTAGTTGTGAAAAACCAAATGATAAACGTTAAAATTAAACTTAAAAGAATTAATATCGCAATAGCAAAGCTAGTTGATTTAATAATTGAAGTAATGGCTTTGATGATAGTTATATAAATTGAGCCTGTAGAAATAGAATTAATTAAAGCTGAAAGAACTCCTCTAGTACGACCTAAAGCAGGATTGTCTACTTTTTCAATAAGCTCTTCTTTTTTTTCTTCCACAAGCTTTTCGGCATCAGTCAAATCGTCTCTTTCAAAGTCTTCAATTAAAAGTTTTTCTTCACTAGATACTTGATTTCTAATTCTAGTTATTGATAAAGAATCAGAAAACTCAGCTCCTATAAAGGAAGCCATTAAGCAAACAATTACAAAGAATAAATAATGTTTTTGAAAAACTTTACGAGCCCTTTTTTTTAAGTCTTGTCTTGTCTTCATAAATTACTCCTTAAAAAGAAAAAAGAATTTAATCTTTTTCTTTACCAAATAGTTCTAAAAGTCTAACAAATAAGTTGATGAAATCTAGGTAAAGATTAAAGGCGCCAAATACGGCTACTTTATCTTCGTCTAACTCGTTTGCTAAAAGTTTAACTACTTTCATATCATAAGCAACATATAGTGAAAAGACTAAGGCACTAATGGCAGAAATAGCCACATTGACAGTTGAATTTTTAAAGATAAAAAGATTAATTAAAGATACAACAAAAGTAACTAGTAAGGAAATTAGTAAAATTATGCCTAATTTTGATAAGTCTTTCTTAGTTGTATGACCATAGAATGCTAAGGCGGCAAAGATAAGTGAAGTAATTACAAAGATGGACATAAGAGAAGTCAATTCATAGGCTAGAAATAAAGTAGAAAATGTTATTCCTGTTGTGATGGAAAATATTATGTAGCAAATGATAGCTGTTATTTTACTCATTTTCTTGATACGAAAGCCCATTAGTATTGATATAGCTAATTCAATAATAATTATAGGTATGACACCTATAGCTAGTACTTTAGCTGCAAGAGCTGGTGCTAAAGATAGACCGTAGCCACTTGCAAAAGTAATAAATAGGCCAACAAATAGCCATGTAAACATTTTAGGATATATCTTATTTAAAGTTTCATCCATTTATATCAAATCCTTTCATTATAAACAAATTTTGTCTTTAATTTTATAAGTATATCATACCATTTATTTATGCCTTTTACAAGCATTTTATGATACCAAAAATACTTTAGGTCAAAAAGAAAAAGACTTCAAAAGTCTTGATTATTCTTTACCAAAAGCTGTAAATGATAACATTAAACCGCCACAAATATTTGCCGAATGCTCATCATAGCCATATTCACCAAACGTAAAGGCTGCGATAAACGGAACTCCTTTAGCCTCTTTTAAAAGTTGCTTATGAACTTCAGAAATACGGTCATTAATAGCTAGACGGCGACCGCCACAATGCATTAAAACATAGCAAGCTGGTTCTCTATATAAACTTCGACGCAATTTTTTTAGAGTGTCCCCTGTTGCATCGATTAGCTCATCTATTGTTGATTCTAATTGAATTATAGCCGTATTTTCAACAACTTTATTACCTAATTTAATTTCATCATCAGTCATTGTTCTAGTACCTTGGTCTATTCCAAACATAGGATGACGAACGACTGTTAAATTACCTAGTGGGTCTTTTACACCAAGCGGTTTTGTAATAGATGTTTTTAAAAGATTTTTTCCTATTAAAGATTCTTTAGTAGAATTAGTCCAGTTGGCATATTTTTTTAAAGCGGAAATGCCATCTATTGTTGCTAGGGTTCTATCATCTTTTACTTCTGTTATGATACCAATGTTTCTTGTTTCACGATAGCAACCATCATAAGCGGTAACAATTTCATTGTCAGTATAGAAAAAAGCTACAACTACACCGTCATTAAAAACTTTGTCATTACAAATAATTTGCCATTTTTCAGATACATCATCATCGGCAGCACTACCACCAAACATAGGAACACGACCAATGACATCTTGAATACCCATAAGGTATTCTTCTTCCTCTTTAGGACTAGCAATCATACAAAAGTAAGATGGAGCTCTAGTAGTTTTAGCATCTTCAACAGCTGCTATGGCAACTTTACGACCAATGTTACGAGGATTATTGCCGGCTTCGTGATAAGCTACTCCTACGGTCATATTTACATCATCAAGAGATAATATACCGGTATAACCATCTTCAGAATTGATGTAACCATCAGGGACAATTATACCATTACTACTTGTACAACCTATTATGGGCATATCAGTAACAGACTTTATTCCTTTAACAACTTCTTTTAAATTGTTTTTGACTGATGTAAAAATAAAGCCTAATTTATAGTTAGGAAAATTTTTAGTAGCAGCTCTAGCAGTTTCCACACCAGATGTATAGCTATCTTTATTGGTGCTGTAACCTACTTGTGATTTTAACATATAAAAACCTCCTCATTTTAATAAGCTTCTTTATAAATATTGATTATGTCTTGAACAGTTACACTACGAGGATTACCTGGCGTACAAGCATCGTTTATAGCTTGGGCAGCAAGAGTTGGAAGCATTGATTCTGGTATACCAATTTCTCTTAGTGTTTGAGGAATGTTTAATTTTTTGGATAGTTCTTGAACTGCTTCAACAACTTTATTAATAGCTTCTTCATCGGTTGTATTGTGCATATCTAGGCCAAAAGCACTTCCCATATTTCTAAATAATTCTGGACAAGATGGACCATTGAACTTAAGAACGTGTGGTAGTAAAAGGGCATTAGCTACACCATGTGGAGTATCAAAGTAGGCTCCTAGTGAGTGAGCCATTGAGTGGACAATACCTAATCCGACATTTGAAAAGCCCATTCCAGCTATATATTGAGCATAAGCTACTTTTTCTACTGCAATGTTTTCTTTTTCATTAGCGGCTTTTTCCAAATTTTTATAAATTAAAGCCATAGCGTTGATATGGAACATATCTGGTATTAACCAACCAGCTTTTGTAATATAACCTTCCATAGCATGAGTTAGTGCATCCATTCCAGTTGAAGCCGCAACTGACTGAGGCATACCTTGCATTAAGTCGGGGTCAATTATGGATAGTACAGGAATGTCGTGGACATCGACACAAACCATTTTCTTTGTATTAATTTCATCAGTAATAACATAATTAATAGTAACTTCAGCAGCTGTACCAGCCGTAGTTGGTAGAGCTATTATTGGTAATGCTTTATTTTTAGTATTGGCAACACCGTCTAAGCTTACGACATCAATATATTCAGGATTAGTCATAATAATACCAATGGCTTTAGCGGTATCAATTGGGCTTCCACCACCTACCGCAACAATTGCATCAACATTATTTAATTGAGCCATCATTAAACCATCCTTAACATTTTTAACATTAGGATTTGGTTTTACACCGTCATAAATAAAGTATACGGCACCTGATTTTTCAATGTTTTCAGTAACCATTTTTACAACGCCATTTTCAACTAAGTTTCTGTCCGTTACTAATAATACCTTTTTAAATTTGCGGGCATTTAGCTCTTCTTTCAATTTTTCTCTTGCTCCGCGACCAAAGTAAGATGTTTCATTTAAAACAATTCTATTTATCATCATCTAGCCTCCCTATTCTTTTACCATTATACCATACCGCAGACTCTGTCCGCAACCTAATTTTAAATTCATTAAAAAAAAGCAAACCTCACTTGAAATAGTTTGCGAA
>CANQIL010000017.1 GCA_947624045.1 uncultured Bacilli bacterium | reverse complement strand
GGGGCGTCAGACAAACTTCTCACAATGAATAAAATACAATTAGAAAGAGAGGAATGCCGAGATGTCTACTCGACAGGAAAATGTATATGTCGCAATGCAAAGTTATTGCAGTGGCAAATCAAAAAGGTGGAGTGGGCAAGACCACCACAACTTTTAGTCTAGGTGTTGCTCTAGCAAAAAAGGGTAAAAAGGTATTATTAGTAGATACTGATCCACAGGGTAGTCTTACTATTTCAATGGGTTGGCGTGAACTAGATAAAATACCACTGACTATTGCAAACTTAATGGAGCAGTCAATGAATGATGAAACTATTAAAACAAATGAATCAATTTTACACCATAAAGAAAATGTAGATTTAATTCCATCTAATTTAAGATTATCGGTGCTAGAGATGTCATTGTTTAGTGCTATGAGCAGGGAGTACACTATGAGGAACTGTTTATCTAAAGTAAAAGATAATTATGATTATATACTAATAGATTGTCAGCCATCTTTGGGTATTTTAACAGTTAATGCATTAGCAAGTGCAGATAGTGTGATAATCCCAATGCAAAGTCAATATCTTTCTGCTATGGGAATGACTGAATTGTTAAAGACAGTTAGTAAAGTTAGAAATCAAATCAATCCACAATTAAAAGTAGATGGTGTTCTAATAACATTAGTAGATAAAAGAACAAACCTTTCTAAAGAAATGAGAACACAATTACAAGAGAATTATGGAAGTGCAGTAAAGTTCTATGATACACAAATACCTTTTGCAATAAAAACAGCAGAAGCAACTTCTACTGGAAAAAGTATTTTTGATTATGACAAAAATGGCAAAGTGGCAGAAGCGTATTCTTCGTTTGCAAAGGAGGTGCTTGAAAATGACAAAGAACGAAATAAAAATGCCGTTGCCCAAGTTAGATGATTTATTTACAACAGAACAAGAAAGAAAAGATAGTAGTTTAGAAAAAGTTGTTGATATATCATTGACAGATATTCAAGATTTCCCAAATCACCCATTTAAAGTAATAGTAAATGAAGAAATGCAAGAAATGGCAAAAAGCATAAGTGAATATGGTGTATTATTACCTGTACTTGTTAGACCACTTGCAAATGGAAAATATCAGATGATTTCAGGTCATAGAAGAAAAAAAGCAAGTGAAATAGCAAATAAGGAAACTTTACCGTGTATTGTTAGAAATTTAACAGATGATGAAGCCACTATAATTATGGTAGATAGTAATTTACAAAGAGAACACATTTTGCCAAGTGAACGAGCCTATGCTTATAAAATGAAAATTGAGGCAATGAACAGGCAGGGAGCAAGAACGGACTTAACTTCTTCCCAAGTTGGGAAAAGGTTAAATGCTTATGAGGAATTAGCCAAAGAAAGTGGCGAAAGTAAATCTAACGTTCATAGATTTATAAGACTTACTGAACTAATAAAACCATTACTTGGTATGGTAGATAGTGAGGATATTGCATTGAGTCCAGGTTATGAAATATCATTTCTTAATAAAGAAGAACAAAAATGGCTTTTAAATAGTATAGAATGTAATGTTGCCACGCCGACTTTATCTCAAGCCCAAGAAATGAAAAATTTAAGTAAAAACGGGAAATTAGATGAAGATAAAATCGAAGAAATAATGAGTCGTGAAAAACCTAATCAAGTAGAAAAACTGAAATTAGATTTTAAGACTTTGGAACTTAAAATGCCAAAAGGTATGCCTTCCACAAAATATACAGAGTATATTTTTAAAGCACTAGACTTTTATAACAGATATCTGGAAAAACAGAAGTCAATAGGAGAAAGATAGTGGGAGTATATATTCCTATTTTTCCCTCCTTACAAACCACCCTTATTAGTTATACTAACTATTATTTACTAACTGAAAAAAATAAGTAAATATATTAAACGTACAAATGACAAAATAGTTTTGTAATTATATTATAAGTGTAAAAGAAAGGAATAATTTTATATGAAATTAGCAAAAATATTTTTAAGCCTTGTATGTGTTATGATAGCAACTTTAATTGGAGGGACACTTAGTTTTGTGTTAGATGAATTTCAAGTATCAAAAAATGATTCTATCACAGTACAAGATAGTGAAGATAAAAAAATAATTCAAAATGAGATTAGTAACGAAATGTATGAAGATGAACAACAAGCTAATACTAATGAAAATATTGAAAAAAATATTAATACTTCTGAATCTTTTTCAGCAAGTAACGAAGTTAATTCACAAATGCCAACTAACAATGCTACAACACCTAGTAGCAACTCCAACAATCCACCTGAAGATATTGGCAATCAAATTAACACTCAAAATAATCAACAAGAAAAGGCAAATAGTAATGTTACAAGTTCTCCTCAACAAGAACAAACTTCATGGGAAAAACTTGGTATTACTGAATATGAATACTATAATACGCCTGATACAAAATGGAAAAAAGTTACTCATTCTAATATTACTGAATGCAAGAAAGCAGGAGATGTTGCAATAGAGATAAAATACGATGAAAATGGTCTTGCTTATCAAGATTATCAACAATATTGGTGTTATGATGTAATAAGTTATTCTGGAAAGTATTTAGGTGCAATGCTAAGTTTAAAAAAAATTTAATAATTTAAAAGAAAGGAAATCAAAAATGAAAATTAAAAAGATGTTTTTAGGAGCTATGATATTTATCATGGCTTTTATTTTTTGCACAACAAGTAAAGTAAGTGCAGAACAATATAATGGCTCTATATGGCCTAGTGAATTTTTAAGTAATGTTTATGTTACGATGGACAGACAAGATGGTTTTTCAAAATCAATACCAGCTCAGTTAATAAGAAGAAGCGAAGATAACGAATTTGTTTATTGCATACAACCTTACGTAGATGTTAATAACAATTATGTTTATAATGTTACTCAACAAGATTATGTATCAGTAATAAATCTAAATGAAGAACAATGGCAAAGAGTTACCTTACTTGCTTATTATGGATATGGTTATGGAAATCATACTGATAAAAATTGGTGGGCAATTACTCAAGTTCTAATTTGGAGGACTGTAGAGCCATCATCACAAATTTATTTCACTGATACTTATAAAGGGGCAAGAAATGATAATATTTTCAGTACTGAAATAAATGAGTTAGAAAAATTAGTTGCTGAGCATAGTAAAACACCAAGTTTCAATGTTCCACAAAGTATGAATATTGGAAGTAGCTTAACATTAACTGATAACAATGGTGTTTTAAATAATTTTACAATTAATTATTCTAATAATATAACTGCTACAAAGAGTGGTAATCAATTAACTTTAAAAGCAAATGGAATAGGAAATGCTTCAGTAAGTTTTACTAAAACTTCAAATGCTTATTCAACTAGCCCCATTCTTTATTATTCTGATGGCTCTCAAGATGTTTTCCGTGTAGGTAATGTCGATCCAATTCGCACATTATTTAATATTAATATTCTAGGAGGAAAAGTTACTATTAAAAAGCTAGATAGAGATACTGGTAAAAATATTCCATCAGGTGAAGCAACTTTAAAAGGTGCCGTTTATGGAGTGTTTGATGAAACTGGTAACAAAATAACGGAACTAACAACTAATGAAGATGGAACAGTGCAAAGTGATTATTTACCTTATGTAGGAAAATTTAATCTTCGTGAGTTAGTTAATCCAAAAGGTTATGAACTTGATAAGAAAGAAATCTCTTTTGAACTAACAAATGATGAGTTATTCCCTGAAGTTGTAATATATGAACAAGTTGTAAAAAGAAATATTAAAATTAGAAAATTCTTTGCTAATGGAGATACTGGAGTATTAATACCAGAAGAAAATATAGTATTCGAATTTTATAATAATAAAAATGAAATGGTGGCAAGAGTTAAGACTGATAGTGATGGTTATGCAACATTAAATTTACCTTATGGAACTTATACTGGAAAACAAATAACTACAACAAGTGGTCACGAAAAAATTGATGATTTTAAGATTAAAATAAATGAAAATTCACCAGAAATAATCAAATTATCATTCACAAATGCTCCAATTCAAGCTAGATTAAAAGTAATAAAAATAGACCAAGAAACAAAAAAGATAATTACTAGAAGTGGTATTACTTTTAAAATTTTTGATGTTTACAATGATAAGTATGTATGCCAAACAATAGCTTATCCAAAAGCTGAAACTTTATGTGAATTTAAAACTGATGAAAATGGTATTCTTTATACACCTTATGAATTAACAACAGGAAAATATAGACTTGAAGAAGTAGACCAAGCTCTTGATGGTTACCTTTGGAATAAACAATCTAAAGAATTTACTATTGATGAAAATTCTAAACTTTCAAAGGAAGATGAACTAGGAGTTATCTTTGAAGTTAAATTTGAAAATAAACAAGTAAAAGGAAAACTAGCTATTAATAAAATCGGTGAAGAATTTGTTTTAGAAGATGGCTATAAGTATGAAGAAATACCACTAGAGAATGTTGAATTTGAAATTCGAGCTAATGAAGACATAGTTATTGGTGGTAAAAAGTATTATAGTAAAGGAGAATTAGTTAATATTATAAAAAGTAACAAAAAAGGTAATGCTACTTTAGATAATCTACCATTAGGTAAATATACTCTAACAGAAGTTAAAACTGAAGAAAATCACGTTTTATTAGAAGAGCCAGTTGAATTTGAATTAGAATATGAAAATCAATATACTGAAAAAGTTGTAAAAACTATTGAACTTAAAAATTACTTAAAGAAAGGTACACTTGAATTTACAAAAACTGATTTAGTAGATGGGACACCAATTCCAAATGTTGAAATTAAAATATTTACTGAAGATGATGAATTAGTCTTTACTGGTATAACAGATGAAGATGGAAAAATTGTAATTAATGATTTACCCGTAAACAAAAAAATGTATATCATTGAAACTAGAGCTGCGGATAACTATCAAATTACTGATGAGAAAGTATATTTTGAAATTAAAGAGAATGGCGAAGTTGTAAAAGCTAGTTTAAAAAATGAGAAGATAATTGTTGAAGTACCTGATACAGGGTTAAATGAAACATATTTTATTGAAATTTTATGTATTTTGTTAATATTAATTGGATTTGGAGGGATTATTAGTGATAACAAGAAGAGAAAGTAATAAAAAAGTAAAAAAGAGTCAATTTATTAAAGTTGGCTCTTTAGTTTTAATTATCTTGGGAGTAAGTATTTTTGGATTTAGATTTTATCAAAGTTATAATAAAAATAAAATAGAAGATAAAAAAGTAGAAGAATTTATTGATGAACAAAGAAATTTATCAATTACCGATATAATTAATGCGTCAAATAATAGTGAAGATACAAGTCGAGCTATAAAGAGCAAAACAGATTATATTGCCGTTTTAGAAATACCTAAAATTAATTTTAAAAGAGGTATTTACGAAAAAGATTCTAAAGAAAATGATGTTGATAAAAATATTAAGTTATTAAAAGAATCTAATATGCCTAATGAAGAAAATGGAAATTTTATTTTAGCTGGTCATAGTGGAACTGCAAGAAATGCCTATTTTAGAAATTTAAAGAAATTAGATGATAATGATATTGCTTATGTTTACTACAATGGAGCAAGATATGGTTATAATCTAGTAAATAAGTATGAAATTGATAAAACTGGTACTGCCAATATTTCTAGAAATGGGAAAAAGAACACTTTAACCTTAATAACTTGTAAAGACAATTCTAATAAACAGATTGTTTTTATTTTTGAATTGATGGAGGATGGTGAATAGTATGGGAAATTATAGTCTTACACAAATTACTAAAACATTAGAAAAATTATTTAGTGCCGGATTTAATAGCGATAAAACAATACTTGCTATGAAAATTGAAGATTTAGAAAAAATACCAAACTTACAATCTAATGAAGCTTTAATAATTATAGATTTTAAAAAGGCAGTAAAAAATAAACAAGTTGTTGCTTTTTTAAGTGGCAATAAAGAGAAAGGAAGTGAGAAATAATGTTTGAATATAATGTTAGTCTATTAGGTAATGCTTCTATAACAGTAGTTGCTGAAAATAAAGAAGAAGCAGAAAGAATTTTAAAAGACACAATAGAAAGTATTAACTTAAAGAATTTAAGAGAAAAAGTATCTTCAAGAGAAGATGTTTCAATTAACGATAGTGAAGTAAATATCAATATGAAAGAAAAAAATAAAAACAGAGATAGAGGTGAGAGATAAAATGGCTTATTCAAAAAGAATACCACCAATTAAATTAAAATTAAATATTGAAGAATTTAACAAACTTGTGGATATGTTGAATAATATGACAGAATACAAAGATGAAAGCATTTCTACCAAGTCAGCAAAATTAAAAGATAAATTGTTAAGATATAGTGTACCTTTAACAACAGATGATGGAAAAACGATTATAGATATTAGATGTTATCAAAATGAAATAATAGATTTATTCTATATTTTATTTTATGGAATCAGAGATTGTATTACTGTTGAAACAAATTATTATGAAGTATTAGTTAAAGCTAGAGAAAATCTAAAACAAAATAAAATGACAAATGAATAAAAGTCTAATTTAGGATAGGAGGTGCAAGAATGTTAGGTAAATTAGGACTAATAACCGAACTTTATGGAGAAACATTAACAGATATTAGTAGTAACCCAAAAGAGTGGATGTCTTTTTTAGAGTGTGCAGCAATGAATTATAAATATTCATTTAATGATCAAGTTTTAATTTATGCTCAAAAACCTACTGCAATAGCCTGTGCGAAAATAGAATCTTGGAATAAGCAAGTTGGAAGATGGGTAAATCGTGGGGCAAAAGGTATAGCACTTCTAACAGAAGATTTAGGGTATTCAAGCCTACGATATGTTTTTGATGTTGCAGACACTAATAGTAGAAATGGTAAAAGTTTTAGATTATGGTCAGTTCCTAAACCTTATGAATTAGATATTATTGAGTCATTAGAAAACAAGTACGGAGAACTTGAAGATAAAAGTTCTTTGGCACTTGCTATTAAGTCAGTATCAAAGATAATCGTTGAAGATAATATACAAGACTATTTAGATGAATTATTGTTTTATAGAGAACAAAGTTCACTTGAAACAATGAGTGAAGAAAGTGTAGAAGAAGTTTTTAAAAATGCACTAGAAAATAGTATTTCATTTTCAATGATGAAAAGGTGTGGATTAAATCCTAATGAATATTTCAAAGAAGAAGATTTTAATTCTATATTAAACTTTGATAGTTTTGATACTATCAATAGATTGGGTGTTGCTTCTAGCGAAATATCAGAGATGGGACTTCGTGAGATTTATAACACTATAAGAAATCTACGAATAAATGAGATAAATAAAATTCGCACATTTGATAATGAAAAAGATTTAGTTTATGATGATGGTGTAATCGGAAATAATACCGAGAGGAGGAATGAAAATGAAGATAACTTATACCAGACGAGGAGACTACGAGATTCCAGATTTAACGATACCGGAGAACAAGATTCAAGTAGAGGGCAAATACGCAATGATGAGATTAAGATACTTGAAAGAGAACAAGAAAGCCCTTTATACAACTCTACTAATGAAAAACCAACTTCCACAACATTTGATGGATATTCAAGAGATAGCAGAAGCGAGAGTACAACAAATAGTTTCAGAGATGAAAGTGAAAGAGAATATAACAGAGAACTTGAAACAACAGAATCAAATGAAGTGGGTACAACTAATGAACAACTTGAAGATGACAGCAGAGGAGATAGTAGCGAACGAATTGATTTACGCCTAGATGTTTATACAAAAACAAATAATGTAGGGTATGTAGTAGTTGATGAAAAAATAAATCAAATATTAAGTACAACTCCACATTTAAGAAAATCAAACAAAGAAATAAAGGATTTCTTTAATAATGAACAAGATACAACAAAAAGGGTAGAATTTTTACGAAGTATTTTCAATTCAGATTATACCGGTGTTATAGTTGATGACCAAATGTATTGGTATAAAACTTATGACAACGGTATTTTATTTTGTAAAGGTAAAAGTTTTATAAATAGAGAAGCAGAAAGTTTAGTAAGTTGGCAAGATTTAACTTATCATTATGAAGCAATGATTTTATTAAATCAATTAAATGATAGAATTGAACCACTACCAAGTCTTACGGATCAATTAAGTTTTATTGAAGATAATAGTGAAAAGACAGTATCAGATTTAGAATTTACACAAGAATTTGTTGATAGATATTTAACAGAGAAACATAGTGAAACAAAATATAGAATTTATGAAATGTTCCAAAAAAGTTATTCATCAGAAGATAACATCACTTTTTTAAAAAATCTTTATGGAATGGGTGGCAGTTCTTCGGCATTGAGAAATTCTGGTATTGGAGAAAGTTATAATTCAAAAGGAATTACTTTTAATCGTGGATACTTTGATAAGAGTTCAAAAGAGCAATTGTTTAAATGGAATTATATTGAAAAAAGAATAAAAACTTTAATTAAAGAAGATAGATACTTAAATTCAAAAGAATTAGAAGAATATCCAAAATGGTTGGAGAAAGAAGAACAAGAAAGAGAATTTATAGAAGCAAGTGAAAGACTTGCAGAGAATAGTGTTCAAGAACTAGCCGAAGAAAAATATGAGTATCAATATCACTTGGGAGATAAGGTTTATATTGGTGCTGATGAATATGAGATATTAAATCTTGGAGATATAAATGTTGTTTTATATGACTATCAGTTTCCTTTATTTAATCGAGAAATGTCACGAGAGGAGTTTGATAGAAAAGTACAAGAAAACCCTGCTAATGACCATTTAAAGGTTAAAATAAATGATATTAATGAACAAAAACAAGAAAAAAATAAAGAAGAAGTTATGGAAATAGAAACTACTACTTTTGAAGATGATCTTGAAACAAAAGAAGAAATAATTATTCCTAATTTTGAAAAGAAAAAAAGTGAAAAAATAAAGAGTTTTGATATTCATCCGGAGATACCTAATTCTGATCGTAATCAATTTAGAATAGTAAATGATAGTCTAGGAGAAGGACCAGCAAGAGAAAAGTTTAATCGTAATATTGAAGCAATAAAAGTTTTAAAAAAGTGTGAAGAAGAAAATAAATTTGCTACACCAGAAGAACAAGAAATACTATCACAATATGTTGGTTGGGGAGGATTAGCCCAAGCATTTGATAATATGGATTCCTCTTGGAGTAATGAATATAACATTTTGAAAAATCTTTTAGATGAAACAGAATATTCACAAGCAAGAGAATCAACTTTAACGGCTTTTTATACACCACCGATAGTTATTAGAACAATGTATAAAGCATTAGAAAATATGGGATTAAAAACCGGAAATGTATTAGAGCCAAGTTGTGGGACAGGAAACTTTATAGGAATGCTTCCAGACTCATTAAAAGACTGTAAGATGTATAGCGTAGAGTTAGATTCTATAAGTGGTAGAATAGCAAGACAACTATATCAAAAGTCATCAGTAGCAGTACAAGGTTATGAAGATACGAATCTTCCTAATTCTTTCTTTGATGTAGCAGTAGGAAATGTACCATTTGGAGACTTCAAAGTGTTAGATAAGAAATATGATAAGAATAAGTTTTTAATTCACGATTATTTTTTTGCTAAAACATTAGATAAAGTTAGACCTGGAGGAGTTATTGCTTTTATAACTTCAAAGGGAACGCTTGATAAAGAAAATCCTAGTGTTAGAAGATATATAGCACAACGAGCAGATCTACTAGGGGCAATAAGACTACCAAATGATACCTTTAAAAAGAATGCAGGAACAGAAGTCACATCAGACATTATATTTTTGCAAAAAAGAGATTCTATAACTGATATTGAGCCAGATTGGGTATATCTTGGAGAAAATGAAAACGGTATAAAAATGAATCAATATTTCATAGATAATCCAGAAATGATTATGGGTAATATGGAAATGATTTCTACTAGATTTGGTTATGATTCTGCTTGTATATCTGATGGATCTGATTTAGAAAAGAAACTAGAAGAAGCAATTACAAATATTCACGCAGAGGTTAAAGAATATGAAATTGATGATATTGGAGAAGAAGATAATTCAATAGAAGCAGATTTAACTGTTAGAAACTTCTCTTATACTTTGGTAGATGGTAAAATCTATTTTAGAGAAAATAGTAGAATGTATCCACAAGAACTTGCTATGACTACTGAAAATAGAGTTAAAGGTTTAATAGAAATAAGGGATTGTGTTAGAACTCTTATTGAATATCAAACAGAAGATTATCCGGATGAAGATATAAAGAGAGAACAAGTTAAATTAAATAGTTTATATGATACTTTTACAAAGAAATATGGACTAATAAGTAGCAGAGGAAATAACTCTGCTTTTTCTAACGATTCAAGTTATTATTTACTTTGTTCACTTGAAATATTAGATGAAAATGGAAACCTAGCAAGAAAAGCAGATATGTTTACTAAAAGAACAATCAAGCCAAAGACAGAAATAAAATCAGTAGATAATGCAAATGATGCCTTAATTGTTTCTATATCTGAAAAAGCAAGAGTTGATATAAATTATATGCAAGAATTATGCAAAAAGAATATGGACGAAATGCTAAAAGAATTAGAGGGAGAAATATTTAATGTACCAGAATATGAAGAGCCTAATCATTGGGTAACTGCTAATGAATACCTTTCTGGAAATGTAAGAGAAAAATTAAGAATTGCAGAGAAGTTTGCAGAAACTGATGATAGATTTCAAGTAAACGTTAAATACTTGAAAGAAGTTCAGCCCAAAGATTTAGGTGCTAGTGAAATAAGTGTAAGACTAGGCTCTACTTGGATACCAGAGGAAGATATTAAAGAGTTTATTGAATACTTATTAACTCCAAATTATTATGCTAGTCAAAATATAAAAGTTCATTATGTGGAAGCAACATCAGAATGGTTTATTGAGGGAAAAAATTATGATAAATATAATGTCAAAGTTACCAACACTTATGGAACTAGTAGAGCAAGTGCATATAAAATTATTGAGGATAGTTTGAATTTAAGAGATACTAGAATTTATGACTATTATGAAGATAAAAACGGAAAGAAAGTAGCAGAATTAAATAAGAAAGAAACTGCTATTGCACAAGCAAAACAAGAGCAAATTAAACTTGCTTTTGATGAGTGGGTTTGGAAAGATTCAGAACGCAGAGAAAGATTAGTTAAGTCATATAATGAAAAATTTAATTGTATAAGACCTCGTGAATATGATGGAAGTCATATAGTTTTTGATGGTATGAATCCAGAAATAACATTAAGAAGTCATCAGGTAAATGCAATAGCAAGAATTCTCTATGGTGGAAATACTTTGTTAGCCCACGAAGTAGGAGCAGGAAAAACTTATGAAATGGTTGCTGCTGCAATGGAATCAAAAAGATTAGGATTATGTAACAAATCTTTATTCGTAGTACCTAATCATATAGTTGAACAATTTGGACAAGAGTTCTTACAATTATATCCAAGTGCTAATATTTTAGTCACTACTAAAAAGGATTTTGAAACAGCCAATAGAAAGAAATTTTGTTCAAGAATAGCAACAGGAGATTATGATGCCGTTATTATTTCTCACTCACAATTTGAAAAAATACCAATGTCAGTAGAAAGACAAATTGCTATTATTCAAAAGCAAATTGATGATATAACATTTGGTATTCAAGATTTAAAAAACAATAATGGGGAAAGATTTTCTATCAAACAAATGGAGAAAACAAAAAAGAGTTTAGAAACAAAACTTGCTAAACTTAATGACACATCAAGAAAAGATGATGTTATAACTTTTGAGGAACTAGGAGTAGATAGAATATTTGTAGATGAAGCACATTACTATAAAAATCTTTTTCTTTATACAAAGATGAGAAATGTAGGAGGTATAGCACAAACAGAGGCACAAAAGTCATCAGATTTATTTATGAAATGTAGATATTTAGATGAACTAACTGATGGAAAAGGTGTAATATTTGCAACAGGAACGCCAGTATCTAATTCAATGGTAGAGTTATACACAATGCAAAGATACTTACAATATAGTGAGTTAGAAAAACGCCATCTTCAACAGTTTGACGCTTGGGCTTCAACATTTGGAGAAACAACGACTGCCATAGAATTAAGTCCAGAGGGAACTGGATATAGGGCAAAAACAAGATTTGCAAAGTTTTTTAATCTACCAGAGTTAATGGCAATGTTTAAAGAAATAGCAGATATTCAAACATCAGATATGCTTAATCTTCCAGTACCAAAAGCCAACTATCATAATATGGTAATAGAGCCAAGTGAGATACAAAAAGAATTAGTAAAAGAACTAGCCGAAAGAGCAGAAAAAGTTAGAAATAGAATGGTTGATTCAAGTGAAGATAATATGTTAAAAATTACTAATGATGGAAGAAAATTAGCACTAGATCAAAGACTAATGAATGATATGTTAGAAGATTTTGAACACAGTAAAGTAGCAACTTGTGCAGACAATATTTATGACATTTGGAATAAAACAAGTAATGACAAATCAGCACAATTAGTGTTCTGCGATTTATCAACACCTCATAATGATGGAAAGTTTAATGTCTATGATGACCTTAAAAAGAAACTTATTGAAAGAGGAATACCAGAAGAAGAAATTGCTTTTATACACGACGCCAATACAGACGCAAGAAAGCAAGAGTTATTCAATAAAGTTAGGGGAGGACAAGTTAGAGTTTTAATGGGTAGTACACAAAAAATGGGTGCAGGAACTAACTGTCAAGATAGACTAATTGCATTGCATGATTTAGATTGTCCGTGGCGACCAAGTGACTTAATTCAACGAAGTGGAAGAATTATTAGACAAGGTAATATGAATCCAGAAGTTGATATTTATAGATATGTCACAGAGGGAACTTTTGACGCATATCTTTATCAGTTAGTAGAAAATAAACAACGATTTATTTCTCAAATAATGACATCAAAAACACCTGTTAGATTTGCAGAAGATATAGATGAAACTGCATTATCTTATGCAGAAATAAAAGCATTAGCAGCTGGTAATCCAGATATAATTGAGAAAACAGAACTTGATACGCAAGTTGCCAAACTTAAATTATTAAAGCAAACTCATTTAAGTGAGATATATGCTATGGAAGATAAGGTTATTAATTATTATCCAAATGAAATAAAAAGATTAGAGAAAAAAGTAGAGGATATTACAAAAGATTTAGAACTTTTTAAAGCAAATGATACGCCAGATAATTCATTTCAGAAGATTACTATAAAAGATAAAGTTTATACTGAAAGAAAGGAAGCAGGAGAAAAAATCATTGAACTATGTAAGTCAATGACTAATCCAGAGCCTATTGAAATTGGAGAATATAAAGGTTTTAAAATGAATTTAATTTTTGATACAATGAACAGAAATTTTTATATGGAATTAAAAAATAACTTATCTTATAAAGTAGAACTTGGTACTGATCCTAGTGGAAATATTACTCGTATTGATAATTGTTTAAATGGTATTGAAAGTAAATTAAATACTACAAAAGATGGTCTTGATGATACAAAAAAACAATACGAAAATGCAAAGGAAGAAATAAAAAGACCATTCCCAAAAGAAGATGAATTAAGGGAAAAATCTAAAAGATTAGATGAATTAAATATCAAATTAAATCTTAATGAAAAAGATAAAGAAATAATTGATGATGGCAATGAAGAAGTAGATAATACTAAAGTATGTAAAAGAGATTATGAAAGATAATTTACACATTTGAAAAAAATGAAATAGAAAGGAATTAGATTATGGAAGAAAAAATTAGAGAAGAATTATATACAAAACTAGAAAGGGAGTTAAGTGAATATAAAAAAGGTTTATTAGAGTTATCTGGTAAAGAAATTGTAGATAAATCTTATGAAACTTCTATTAAAGAAGAAATAATTTGTTCATTTTATCCAGAGTCAAGACAGTTTGGTATAGAAGAAATAAAGGCATTAAAGAATCAAGAAAATTCGTTAAATGCTTTATATCAAGGATGGATGGATTCAGACTTAAATATTTGTCAATTACTAGAAGATAATGTATATGATACTTTGCAAGAATTAGTTAATGAACAAAAAGAAAAGTTAAAACAAAATAAAAAACACGATAAGGAAAGGTAGGTAATATTATGGCATATTATCAACCGGAAGAAATAAAAAGAGCAAAAGAAATGGATTTATATACTTATTTAAAAAACTACGATCCAGAAGAATTAGTGCATTTTAGTAGAGATACTTATATGACTAGAACACACGATAGTATAAAAATTTCTAATGGAATGTGGTATTGGTTTTCTCGTGGAATAGGTGGTAAAACTGCACTAGAATACTTAATTCAAGTAAAAGATTATACTTTTATTCAGGCAGTAGAAACGATACTAGGTTATGCTAAAACTAATCCACCAACAGAATATCAACAACAAAGGAAAATTCAAAATATAAGATTAATACTACCAAAAAAATCAGATAGTAATGACAAGATTATTCAATATTTAGTTGGCAGAGGAATAGATAAAGATATTATATTAGAATGTATTGATAATAACTTAATATATGAAGATTTGCCTAATCATAATGTTGTATTTGTAGGTTATGATAAAACGAATAAACCTAGATATGCAGGAGTTAGAGCAAGTAATAATAGTAGATATATGAAAGACGCTTATGGAAGTCATAAAGCATTTTCTTTTAAATTAGAAGCAATAGAAAAGTGTGATTCTATTCACTTGTTTGAAAGTGCTATTGATTTATTATCTTATGCAACTTTAAATAAATTAGACAACAAAGAGTGGTATAACGATAATCTGTTATCACTTGCAGGAGTTTATCAACCGGCTAAAAAAATTGATGAAAGTAAGATACCATTAGCGTTAAATTATTATTTGAATCAAAATCCAGATATAAAAAAAATATACTTGCATTTTGATAATGATAGTGCAGGAAGAATAGCAACAATGGCACTTAAAACTGTTCTTCCTAAAAGATATGAAGTCATTGATATTCCACCAGAAATTGGTAAGGATTACAATGACTTTTTATGTGCCAAAGTAGGAATAAATTATAAGAAAAGATACGAAAAGGAGAGATAAAAAATATGAAATTTGATTATTTACAATTAGCAGAAACGATTAAAAATACTAGATTAAAGAAAGATATTTCTACAAGAAAACTAGCAGAAAAAGTTGGTGTTAGTCACGCAGAAATATCAAGATTTGAAAATGGTTTAAAGCCAAACTTTTACTTAATACCTTTTGTAAGATTATGTAAGGAATTAGATATAGACTTATATAATTTACTTGATGATGTTGGATTATATCAAGTAGATTATGACAGATTATACTATGTAATGTTTAAAAGTAAAAACGAAAATATATTTAAAATACACGCACGAAGTAGAAAAGAAGCAATACGAATTGCTTTTGACTTTGTAAGTGAAAATAACCTTATAGAATTAGATGAAACACAAGATAATGTGTTAATTGGTGCAGTAGAAAATCCAAAAGATTTTGATAAAGAAATTATTAAATATTTTGAAGAAACTAATCAATTATTGCCAAAAGAAGATGATGAAATTGAAGAAGAAATTGAAGTTCCAAATGAATGTGAAACTTGTAAATATTATTGTCCTTATTGTGGCGAGTGTACTCTTGGGGAATAAGATTTATGTCTAGCCAGCACTGAATTTATACTCCCGTACAAATTCGTATGTGGGGAAATCCCCAATCCCCTTGCTAGACAAAAATATGATTTAAAAGAAAGGAAGATGAGATATGAGTGAATTATTATTTTTTATATTAGGTTTAATTATAGGAGGTCTTGTTATGACTACTTTAATGTGTTGTTTGCAAATAAATCGTATCGATGATTTAGAAAGACAAATTGTGATGAGAGATAATATGGAATCTGATGATCCGGAGGAAATAAAATGCGAAGCCGTAGAATAAAAAAACAAGTATGGCTTAGTACAGAAGAAGATTATCTTTTAAAATTAAAATCACAAGTAGTTGGTATGAATGCTTCTGATTATATTAGATGTCTTATTGTTGGATATGAGCCAAAGGAAAAACCACCAAAAGAATTTTATGATAATTTTAAAGAGATTCGTAGAATAGGAAAGAATATAAATCAAATAGCAAGATTAGCAAGTTCAACTAACAAAGTTGATGTGCTCTATTTTCAAAAACAAGTTGATATGTTAGATGAATTCATTATAGAAATAAAAAGGCAATATTTGAAGCCAGAAAAATAGGAGGACTTATTTAAAATATAGTGAACAAGTGATATAATATTATTGATGAAACAAATAGTAATTTGGAGGAGTTGATACAATGGCTACACCAAAAGATTATAGAGATTTTGTATTAGAACAATTAAGTTTATTAGAGAATATTACTTGTAAATCAATGATGGGAGAATACTTACTTTATTACAATAATATTTTATTTGGTGGTGTCTATGATGATAGATTACTTATTAAGATAGTAGATAGCAATAAAAAATATAATATGATAGAGTCTATTCCTTATGATGGTGCTAAGCCTATGTATTTAGTAGATGATATAGATAATCAAGAAACTTTAAAAGAAATTGTTATTGAAACTTGTAAAGATTTATCACATAAATAGTAATTTGGAGGAGTAAATGAAAAAAAATAAAGATATTATAATAAGTATTTTAATTCCTATAATAGTTATATTTTGGAGCTTTTTATATTATAAATTATTGTTTATTAATAATATATTAATTTCTTTAGATGATTTAACTAACAAAAATATTTTTAATATTTTACTACAACATATTATAGTAAATGCACCAGTAATAATACTTTTAGTAATTGGACTAAAAAAGTTTGGTAATAAAAACTTATTTTTAAATTTTCCCCACAAAAATATATGGAAAATAATATTATCTATATTTGTTATTATTTATTTTCTATTAATATTTTATGGAATAAGTATTAGTCACAATATTATTAAAGTGTTTTATAATGCCATATTCTATCTTTTATTTGTTTCGTTTATGGAAGAATATATTTATAGAAGTTTAATACCTTTACTACAAAAAAATAAATTACCACACATCGTAGAATATTTATTACCGAATACAATATTCTCGTTATCACATTTTGTTATGATATTCGTAGATAATTCTGGAACAACAGGAATAACTACTATGGCATTATTCGTTTTTTTCATAACTACAATTATATTTGGTATTGTTATGGAATTGTTGAAAAGAAAATCTGAAAGTTTATATCTTCCAATTGTTGCTCATGCAATATATGATTTTTATGGGGAGATAATGTTATGGATATAATAATAACAAATTACAATTTGTGCGAGAAAGATTATCAAAATTGATAGTCTTTTTATTTTTGGGAAAGGAGATGACTAATGGCAACAACAGGAATATGGAAAATAGAAAAAAGATTAGATAATGTTATTGACTATACTATGGACATAGAAAAAACAGTAAATAGTGAATATGGTAAAACTGCTTATTATGATTTACACAATGTTATTGATTATGTAGAAGCAGATTTTAAAACTGAAAAACAATTTTATATATCTGGAATAAATTGTTCTCCTAAAACTGCTATGGAAGAAATGGTAATAACAAAAGAACAATTTGGTAAGACAGATGGCATACTTGGATTTCACGCATTTCAATCATTTGCAGAAGGAGAAGTCACGCCAGAACAATGTCACGAAATAGGATTAAAACTAGCCGAAGAAATGTGGGGAGATAGATTTGAAGTTGTTGTCAGTACCCATCTTAATACTAATCATTATCATAATCATTTTGTAATAAATTCAGTATCTTTTAAAGATGGTAAAAGATATTATGATAAAAGAGAAACTTATGCAGAGTTAAGAAGATTATCTGATTCACTATGTGAAGAATACGGATTATCTGTATTAAAAGAGAAACCTTGTAGAAATAGTAAAATAAACTATGCTAATTATCAACAAAGTGCAAATAATAAAGTTAATTATTATACTATTGCCAAAGAAGATTTAGATCGAGCAATAGGTATGGCAACATCTTATTATGATTTTGAAGATTTAATGAAAGCAATGGATTATGAACTGATTTATAGAGGTAATAAGTTAAGCATTAAAAGAAGTCCATACAAAAAGAATATTCGTATTGAAAGGTATTTTGGAGAAGAATATTCTATTGATAGAATCACCGAAAGAATAAATGAAGAACATATTACTAGAATACCTTTTATAGAAGAATATGGAAATAAGCCTAAATATAATGCTAACTATTATAAAAGGCGAAAGCCAAAAGGTATTTATGCTTTATATATTCATTATTGTTTTCTTTTAAAAGTATTTCCTAAAAAATATCCTTATCAAAGATTATCTCCAACAATTCGTGCTGATATACGAAAGATGGAAGATATATCAAGAGAAACAAGACTGCTTGTTAATAATAATTTAAAAACTAACGAGCAGTTTTTTTCATTTAAAGAAGAAAAAGAAAAAAGACTTGATGAGTTGATGGATCAAAGAAGCAAACTTTGGTACAAACATAAAAAGTCAAAAAATCAAAATGAAAAGGAAGAAATTAAGAAACAAATTGATGAATTAAATAAAGAAATAAACCCTTTACGAAAGGAGGTGGTGCTATGTAAAGATATTTTAGATAGAAGTAAGAAAATAGAAGAAAACTTACAAGAATTATCTGATGAAAATGAGAAAACAAAGGAGGTAGAAAAAAATGAACACATCAGGTGACGCTGCTGAATCTATTGTAAGAATGAGTTTACAAGGATTAGATGTAGCAGTAAGAATTGCAGGTAGTGGTGCTAAAAACTTTGCTGTTCTTTTATATACTGTATTAAAAGATCAACAACAAGTAAAAGGTAAAACTAAACTTGTTAATATGCTTAAATCTGGAAAAGAATTAAAAGTATTTTCTGTTAAACAAGAAGATTTTAAAAAATTCACAGAAGAAGCAAAAAGATATGGTGTTTTATTTAGTGCAGTAGTTAATAAAAAACAAAAAGACTCTGATGGAATGGTAGATATTATGGTAAAAGCAGAAGATGCAGGAAAGATAAATCGTATTGTAGATAGATTTAAACTTGCTACTGTTGATACGGCTTCTATTAAGAGTGAAATTCAAAAATCAAAGGATAGCAAAGATAAAGAACTTGTTGTTAAGAGTCTTGAAGAAAAACTTGTGGATGATATTTTATCTAAACCTATTAGTAAAGAGGAAAATGAAGTATCAAACCCCCAAGTGGCAAAGACGGAAAAAAACCCTCTGTCAGAGCCTACCTTAAACAACAAAAACAAGTCAGAAGAGGGTGCTAATTCTGATAAGCCTTCTGTAAGAGAAGAAATTAAATCTATCAAAGAAGAGCAAAAAGCAAAGGCAGAATTAGATAAAACTGAACTTAAAAATGAAAATACAACAAAGAATAAAACAACAAAGCATAAGCAACTAAAATCAAAAAAGAAAAAATCAAAGGAAAGAGGGTAATAGATAATGAATGATTTTGATGAAATAATGGCAAAAGCTAATAATTATTCAACACAAAAACAATTTGATAAAAATAGTTGGAAAGAACAAAAACAAAAAGAAAGACAAGAAATATATGACTTGATAGATAAATCAGCAGAAGAAATTAAAAGCGATTCAAGTAAATATATTTCATATTTAGATGTTCAAGGTAGATTTGATAAATATTCTGTTGGAAATGCACTTTTAATAAATTCACAAAAACCAAATGCAGTTCAATTAAAAGATTTTAATGATTGGAAAGAGAAAGGTGCCTCAATAAAGAAAAATGAAGTAGGAATTAAGATTTTAGAGCCAGGAGACACTTATACCAGAGCAGATGGAACAAGTGCAACATCATATAATGTAAAAAAAATATTTGATATTACACAAACTACTATGAAAGAACAAGCTAAAAAAAATAGTTATGATGAAAAAATTATTTTAACTGCTTTATTAAAAGACTGTAATGTAAATATTAAAACAGTAGATGAAATTCCTAATAGTAGTAATATTGCTGAGTGGAATAAAGATGATAATGTTTTATATGTTAAACGGGGAGAAAAAGTACCTAGTATTTTTAAAGAGTTATCAAGAGAACTTGTAAGAGTTATTCTTGAAGAAACTGGCAATAATGAATTAGATAATTTCAAGTGTATTTCAACTGCATATATGATTGGCAAAAAATACGGAATAGATGTATCTGATATAAAAATTGAACTACCAGAATCATTTAAAAATATGAGTTCTAGTGAAGTTAGAAATGAATTATCTTCTATGAGAAGTGCTATGGAAGATATTAACACTAGAATGAGTGCATACTTTGAATCAATTTCTAAAAATCAAAAGAGTAAAGACTATGAGAGATAATGGAGGACTTTATGAAAGAAGAAATTACAATATTGCAATTGGATAAATATGAATTAGGAATTCTTATTAACGCATTAAATGAATTTAGAAATAAGTTAATTCAAGAAAATAAAGAAACAGAATATGTAGATGAGTTATTGTTAAAAACAATAGATACCCCACCTAAAAAAACTTCCCAAAAGGTTTTTGAGGAAAGATGAATTCGAGTAATAATTATCCGAAGTGGGTTTATTGTATGGGACTAATTCCTACAATATGGATTGCAATTTTAATTGCTCCAGCAGTAAATGGAGGATTGCCACAATTAATAAAAGATTTTTCTGATATTATTGGCAATCCTTTTCATTTATCTTGGTGTAATAATACTATTAAAGTAATATTAATATGTATAATTGCCTATGCTATGGCAATATCAATTTATGTATCTACTAGAAAAAATTATCGTAGGAAACAAGAACACGGCTCTGCAAAGTGGGGTAATGCAACCGAAATAAATAAGAAATACAAACAAACTCTCATAACTAATAATAAAATACTTACGCAAAATGTATCACTAGGATTAAATGGTAAAAAGCACAGAAGAAACTTAAATGTGTTGGTATGTGGTGGTAGTGGAGCTGGTAAGACAAGATTTTATTGTAAGCCTAATGTTATGCAAGCTAACACATCATTAGTAATACTTGATCCAAAAGGAGAAATTGTAAGAGATACCGGCTATTTACTAGAAAAGAAAGGCTATGAAGTTAAAGTATTAGATTTAATAAATATGGAGAAAAGTCATTGCTACAACCCATTTGTTTATTTAGAATCAGATAATGATGTTCAAAAATTAGTGACTAATCTTTTCAAAGCAACGACACCAAAAGGCTCATCAAGTAATGATCCATTTTGGGATACTGCTGCCTCAATGTTACTTTTAGCACTTATCTTTTATTTAAAATATGAAGCACCAGAAGATGAACAAAACTTCCCAATGGTTATGGAATTACTCCGTGCAGGAGAAGTTCACGAAGATGATGATTCATATATTAGTCCATTAGATGTATTATTTAATAGATTAGAAGCAAAAGAGCCAGAACATATTGCCGTAAAGTATTATCGTGATTATCATTCTGGTAGTGCTAAAACACTTAAATCAATTCAAATAACACTTGCTTCACGATTAGAAAAGTTTAATCTTGAAAGTCTTGCTTCACTAACAGCAACTGATGAATTAGACTTGCCTAGTTTAGGAGAAAAGAAAACGGCATTATTTGCTTTAATACCAGATAATGATACAAGTTTTAATTTTCTAGTAAGTATTTTATATACGCAACTGTTTCAACAGTTGTTTTTTTTAGCAGACCATAAGTATGGTGGAAGTTTGCCAGTACACGTTCATTTTGTAATGGACGAGTTTGCTAATGTAAGTTTGCCAGATGATTTTGACAAGATACTTTCTGTTATGCGTTCAAGAGAAGTGTCAGTATCTATCATTTTACAAAATTTAGCACAATTAAAAGCCTTATTTGAAAAACAATGGGAAAGTATTGTAGGAAACTGTGATGAGTTTTTGTATCTTGGTGGAAATGAACAATCTACGCATAAGTATGTGTCAGAATTGCTTGGAAAAGAAACAATAGACACTAATACCTATGGAAAATCTAGTGGTAGAAGTGGCAATTACTCTACTAATTATCAAATAAGTGGTAGAGAACTAATGACTCCGGATGAAGTAAGACTTTTAGATAATAAGTATGCTCTTTTATTCATAAGAGGAGAAAGACCAATTATGGATTTTAAATATGACATATTAAAACACCCTAATGTAGATTTAACTACTGATGGAAAAGCCAAGCCTTATAAACACGGAGGTACCGAAAATGCTATTGCTTCAATTATTATTGATGAAGATATTTCAAATTATGATTTCACAGAAATAGAAGAAATAGCAAATGATTATGAACTAATTACTTCTGATGAAGTAGAAAATTATTTTAAAAGAAAAGGAGAATAAAGGAAAATGAAAAATAATAAAAAATTACAATTAAGTAGTAAAGGAAAAAAGTTATTTAAAATGTATGTTTTAGGAGTTTGTATTTTTACTCTTACAATAGGAACAAGTATGGCTGTTTTAGCAGCAGATGATCCAATGACAGTAGTAAACAATTTATCAAACTTTATTTTTGGTCTTATTAGAGCAATAGGAATGATTTTACTTGGCTTTGGTATTGTTCAAGTAGGTTTATCATTAAAAAGCCACGATCCAAGTCAAAGAGCAAATGGATTTTTAACGGTAGCCGGTGGTATTATCATTACTTTTGCAAAAGAAATCCTAAATATGATTACAGGTTAAAATTATCAAAGTGGCAAGTAATACTTGCCATCATCTTATGAGAGGAGGTGTTAATATTGAGTGATAATTGGGTAGTGCAGAATCTACAAAATGCACTTGATACTTGGAACGAAAAATTAGGAGAAATATGGCAATTAATTACACAGACACCTGAGACATTTAAAGGTGGAACTATATGGAATGTTATAAAAAATATTCACGGTGCAGTTCAAGCAATAGGACTTGCTTTATTAGTTTTATTTTTTGTAATTGGTGTAATGAAAACTTGTGGCTCATTTGCAGAAGTAAAAAAGCCAGAACACGCATTAAAACTATTTATAAGATTTGCAATAGCTAAAGGAGTTGTCACTTATGGATTAGAGCTCATGTTAGCGGTATTTAAGATAGTTCAGGGATTAATGTCAACTATTATGGATACAGCCGGTTTTAATATAACTACTAAAACAATATTACCAGTTCAAATTATAAATGCAGTAGAAAGTTGTGGCTTTTTTGAGTCTATTCCTTTATGGGCTGTCACTTTGATAGGTGGACTATTTATTACAGTGTTATCTTTCATAATGATTATGACAGTTTATGGAAGATTTTTTAAATTATATTTATATACTGCAATCGCACCTGTACCACTATCAACCTTTGCCGGAGAGCCAACACAAAGTGTTGGTAAAAGTTTTATTAAATCATATTGCGCTGTATGTTTAGAAGGTGCCATTATAGTTCTTGCTTGTATTATTTTTTCACTGTTTGCCTCAACTCCACCAGTAGTTGATACAACTGTCACAGCTGTTACGCAAGTATGGAAGTATATTGGTGAATTAATATTTAATATGCTAGTTTTAGTTGGAACAATTAAAATGTCTGATCGAGTTGTAAGAGAAATGATGGGATTATAAGGAGCGTGAAATATAATGAAATACTTAGTAACTAATACTCTAAATTCAAAAGAAAGAAAAAAGTATGAAGACATGGGACTTTTCTGTTATGATTTACGAGATAGTGATTTTGGTAATGATATTGCCTCTATTGAAAAAGAAGTTTGTGTTAATAATATCGGCTCAATCATTACTAACAAAAAATTAAAATTAGGAAATACTCCTATGGTTAATGATTTTATTGATTATAAAGATTTTGTTTCACATAATAAAGCAGTTAATTCTATAAAAGGATTATTAAAAAAATATAAAGATAAGGAGGTACGATAATGACAAAACAAGAAGTAGTAGAATTTACTAAAAATAGTATAGAAAATTCTATTATAGAAGATGAAGAATTATATGATACAAATATAGATTTTATTTTGATTAATCCAAATAATAACGATACGATAAGTATTATTAGTGATGGCCAAGAAAAAATAATAGAATTTACTCCATATACAAAAGAAATGAAAACAGGTTATTCTCATATAGCAGAATGGGATTACAATTTTGATGATTATTTATTTCAAGAACTAGAAAAAGGTTACGAAATTGGCTATATGAGTATAGATAATCATTATGGAATATGGAACAGTATTGAAGAATTATATCCAGAAGATATAAATTATAAAGATGGTGTTCAAATGTATTTACAATATTGTGTTGATAACGGAATTACAAAACAATATTTAGATAGAAAAACAAGTTTTGATACTCCTAATATTATGAAATATTTTAAAGGATTAACTTTAAATGACACAATAGAATATAGAGAAGATTTAGAAAGTGAAAAAGCATATTTCACTTTTGTTTTGGGTTATGATTTATTAAATGAGATGTTATCAAAATCATCAAGTCCAGAAAATGACATCAGTTATGATTTTTGTAATATGATAGCAAGTGAATTTTTAAAAAGTGAAGAATATAAAAATGAAAAATATTCTGCTTATGAAATATTAGACCATTGGATTTGTAAAAATAGAAAATATATAATTAAATCTTATAAAGACTTTATTGAAGAAAAAAAATTAGGTAAAACAAGACAACTTGATGATGGAATGTATGTAATAGATATTGGTTATAGAAATAATCAAGAGCCTATTGCTTTAGTAGAAAAAACAAATAAAGATAATTCAAAAGAATATATTGTTGCTTTTTATTATTCTATTAAAGATAACAAAATAAATTGGGGATATGGATATTATTATGATAATGATATTCAAAAAGCTAAAAAAGATTTTAATAAAGTATTAAATGGAGAAAATTTATCTTTATGTAATTTTAAAGAAAGGAATTCTTATGAGCAAGATAGATGATGAAAAATTAAATTTATATAAAAAATATGATAATTTTACAAATTATAACAATCAAAAAGTCTTATTTAATACAAAAATAGCTGAAGATATGAATCATAATGGCGAAATAGTTGAAGTTATTGGTGTTTTAAAAGGAAAAGATAGTTATAACGATAGATATATTGTTAAGTTTAATGATGGAACAATAGATAAAAATATTATGGATACTGAAATTGATTTTTGTACCAGAAAAATTAAAAAAATGAAAGATTATGAAAGGTAGGTTTTTATGAGTGAAATAAATAAAATCGAAAATGTTTGGTTTATTGATAGAAATGAATTAAAGAATAGTAATAAAATAGTTTCAAAAGTATGTTATAAAGATCTTGAAATAGCAGTTTTAAAAGAAGATAGAAATGGTGATATTCAAGATTTTCTATTTAAAGATAAAGATAATAACTATTGGTCTTTAAAATTATTAGCCATTAATTTTGATAAATTTTTAAATCCAATTAATGATTTAGCATACTGTAATCAATATTATAATCATATTTCAGGATTAGATTTAGGATATGTATTTCAAAAGAAAATAGAAAAAGGCTTATATTTTAATAAATGTGAGTTATCTTATATTGCAAAGTATTTCCCTGAAAAATATGAGTTAGCTTTAAAATCACGAGAAATGATTATAGAAAGAAATAGAAATGAGGAAAAGTTACAGGAAGAAGAATTAAAGTTAAAAAAAGAATTAGAACTCAAGAATACTAATAAAGAGTTTAAAAACTCATTGTCTAAATTAAAACATGATATTATGAGAGGTGAAACTATAAATAGTTTTGATTTCAAATTTTATAAAGACAATAATTATGATAATGGAATTACTACCCAAAATTGCTTTTTATATCTAGCTAAACAATATGGATTACAAATACCTTTAGCAACCCAGGGCTTTATTAATAACAGATTAGTAAAATACAATTTTAAGAATAAAAGTTGTTATTTTAATTCTCAAAACAATAAAAGGTGTAGCAACTTAATATTTGATTGTTTTGACAAAATTTATGAATGTGTAAAAAAAGAATTAAATAAAGAAAAAAAATTAGAGAGGTGAAGATAAAGTGGAAGTTAAGATAAATAGAGAAATAAGAAATTATACAGAAAGCATTTTTTTTGGACTGTCGTTAAGGCAGTTCATTTTTTCTATATTTGCTTGTCTGATAGCAGTAATACTTTATTTTTTGCTAAAAGATAAGTTTGAAATTGAAACATTATCTTGGGTATGTATTTTAGGTGCTTCACCATTTGCTGCAATAGGTTTTATTACTTATAACGGAATGAGTGCTGAAAAGTTTGTTTATGCTTGGTTAAAATCAGAGCTTCTAATACCAAAGCATTTAACTTTTAAACCTAAAAATTATTACTATGAATTATTAAAAGAAAAATTAAAAAAGGAGGATTTTAATGAAAACATTAAGAACACTATTTAAACAAGATAAGGAAGCATTTGTTGTACCACAAGGAGTGCAAGATGTAATCCCTATCACAAGAATATGGGAAGATGGTATTTTTCAAATAGGTAAGAATAAATATTCAAAATGTTATCGTTTTACTGATATAAATTATGCCGTTGCTAGTAGAAGTGATAAAGAGGGTATGTTTTTAGAATATTCAGAACTTCTTAACTCTTTTGATACAGGAGCAACAACTAAAATAACAATTTTAAATAGAAGATTAAATAAGATTGATTTTGAAAAAACAATATTACTACCATTAACGCAAGATAATTTAGATGAATATAGACAAGAATATAATAAAATGCTTCTAGATAAAGCAACTGGAGCCAATGGTATAACACAAGAAAAATTTCTAACAATTTCTGTGAATAAAAAAAGCGTAGAAGAAGCAAAAAACTATTTTGCAAGAATTGGAGCAGATTTAATCAGTCACTTTGCACAGTTAGGCTCTAAATGTATAGAACTAGACGCAGTTGATAGACTCCGTTTATTTCACGGATTTTTTCGTGCAGGAGAAGAAAATGCTTTCAATTTTGATATGATTCAAAATATGAGAAAAGGACACAGTTTTAAAGACTTTATATGTCCAGATACTTTTGAATTTGAAAGTGATTATTTTAAAATGAGGAATCGTTATGGTAGAGTTATCTTTTTAAAGGAATATGCAAGTTATATAAAAGATAATATGGTTGCCGAACTAACAGACTTAAATAGAAATCTAATGATGAGCATTGATGTTATTCCTGTTCCTATGGATGAAGCCGTAAGAGAAGTAGAAAATAGAAGATTAGGAGTAGAAACAAATATTACTAATTGGCAAAGACGCCAAAACTCTAACAATAATTTTAGTGCAGTAATTCCTTATGACTTGGAACAACAAAGAAATGAGTCAAAAGAATTTCTTGATGACTTAACTACTCGTGACCAAAGAATGTTTATATCTGTATTAACTATAGTGCATACTGCTGATAGTAAAGAACAACTAGACCAAGATACAGAAAGTTTACTCACTACTGCTAGAAAACATCTTTGTCAGTTTTCAGTGTTAAAGTTTCAACAAATGGACGGACTTAATACAGCATTGCCTTTTGGTGTAAGAAAAATTGATACTTTAAGAACTCTAACAACAGAATCACTTGCAGTATTTATGCCTTTTAGAGTTCAAGAAATAAATCACGAAAATGGTATTTATTATGGACAAAATGTTATTAGCAAAAATATGATTATTGCTGATAGACGACAATTATTAAATGGTAATTCATTTATTTTAGGAGTCAGTGGTAGTGGTAAATCATTTACAGGAAAAAATGAAATAGTATCAGTTATACTTCGAGATTCAAATGCAGATGTTATTATAATTGATCCAGAAAGAGAATATTCTCCACTTGTAAATGCAATGAAAGGAGAAGTTATCCATATTTCTGCAACAAGTAATAATCATATAAATGCAATGGATATGAATAGCGAATATGGAGATGGAGCAAACCCTGTAATTTTAAAATCAGAGTTTATACTTTCTCTTTGTGAACAGTTAATAGGAGGAAGTAATTTAGGTCCAAAGCAAAAGTCTATTATTGATAGATGTACGGCACAGGTTTATAGACATTTTCAACAAAGAAACTATCAGGGTACACCACCAACATTACAAGATTTTAGAGAGGAACTTTTAAAACAAGTTGAGCCAGAAGCAAAAGAAATTGCACTAGCAATAGAATTATTTACAGATGGAAGTTTAAATACTTTTGCTAAAAATACTAATGTTGATACTAATAATCGTTTAATTTGTTATGATATTTTAGATTTAGGAAAACAATTACTTCCTATCGGTATGTTAGTTGTACTTGATTCAATATTAAATAGAATTACAATGAATAGAACAAAAGGAAGAAATACTTATATTTTTATTGATGAAATATATTTGCTATTTCAACACGAATACTCTGCTAACTTCTTATTTACTTTGTGGAAAAGAGTTCGTAAATATGGAGCATATTGTACTGGTATAACACAAAATGTTGATGACTTATTACAAAGTCATACAGCAAGAACAATGTTAGCAAATTCAGAGTTTATTGTAATGTTAAATCAAGCAAGTACAGATAGAATAGAACTTGCTAAATTATTAAATATTTCCGATTTACAAATGGGGTATATAACAAATGTTGGTGCAGGACAAGGATTATTAAAAGTAGGAAGTTCATTAGTACCATTTGTTAATAAGTTCCCAACAAATACTAAACTATATAAACTTATGACTACTAAACCCGGAGAAGGTAATTAACTTAACGGGAGGTGTCTATAATGGCAGATATTAAAATAAAAGATATTGCAAGTAAAGGTGTGAAAACTATAAATAAGTCAGTAGTACAAACAGAAAGATTTAAAGATACTATTGTTAGAACAAAAGAAAAAGCAGAAGAAACTGTTAATAATGATACTAATGTTAATGAATATGTTAGTAATAAAATAAAGTTTGCAACTAATAGAGGTGTTTATGAGGGTGTTAATCAATTTAATAAACAAGGACAAAAAGCATTTTTAAAAACAAAAGAAAATTATCAAAAATCAAAGATAAAAATAAAAGCATTTAAAAATAAATTACAGACTAAAAAAAATAATAAAACCACTATAAAAAATGCAAAAAATACGATTAAAACAAGTAAGCAAGTTGAAAAAAATACTCAAAAATTAGCCAAAGAATCAGTAAAAGCAAGTCAAAGAGCAATGAAACTTGCTAGGGAAACGGCAAAAAAAACGGCACAAGAAATTAAAGTAGCAGTTAAAGCAACTATATCAGCAGTAAAAGCAATTATTGCAGGGACAAAAGCTTTAATTGCTACCCTTATTGTCGGAGGATGGGTAGCAGTGGTTGTAATAATTATTATTTGTTTAGTAGGACTTTTAGTTAGTTCTATATTTGGTATTTTTTTCTCTGGGGAAAAGACAAGTTCAAATGGTATTACTATGAAAGAAGTTATATCAGAATGTAATCAAGAGTTTTCAGATAAACTGCAATCTATTCAAGATCAGAATGCTCACGAAGAATATGTTTTAGATGGTAATATTGCTCCGTGGAAAGATGTAATACTTATCTATACAATAAAAATATCAAATGGAGTAAATGAACAAGATGTAATTACTATTGATGATAATAAAAAAGCAATATTTAAACAGATATTTTGGGATATGAATAGTTTATCATCAGAAGTAAAAGAAGAAACTGTGACCGAAAGAGGAGTAAATGCAACCGAAGCCCCAAAAGAAGTTAAAAAGAAAGTTTTACACATTAAGATTACTAATAAATCAGTTGATGAAATGAAGTCGCAATATTATTTTAATCCTGCTCAAAATAAACAATTAACAGAATTATCAAGTGATAAATATTCTTCATTATGGGGAAGTGTTATTTATGGTATTGATTCAGGAGAGTATGTTAATTGGAGGCAAAGAGGAGCAACTTGGTCTGATATTAGAATAGGTAGAACTTCAAAAACAATAGGAGATATAGGTTGTCTTGTCACATCTATTGCAATATTGATAGAAAAGTCAGGAGTAAATACCCCTATGACACCATTTAATCCTGGAACTTTTGTGGAAGCACTTAATCAAAATGGTGGATTTGATAGTAATGGAAACTTGCAATATGCAGGAGTAAATAAAGTAGTACCAGAGTTTAAATATGTTGGTAATGTCAATTTAAGAGGGAAAACAAGAGCAGAGAAACTTGCACTAATTACTCAATATTTTAATAATGGATATTTTATTACTGCAGAAGTAAAAGGAGCAACTCCAGGTAATCAACATTGGGTTGCTATAATTGGAATAAATGGAAATGATATTATTATGGAAGATCCAGCAACTAATCATACAAATTTGTGGAATGCTTATGAATTTAACAAAACATCTCAATTTAATTATTTTAAAGCAAATTAAAAAGAGTTACACTCTTTAATTAAAAATTAGTCATCAATATTTTCTAATTTGAATAAATCTGAATTAAAAAATTCTTTAACTTCTATATTAAAAGTTTTACAAATTCTAAATATTATCAAAGTACTAGGGTTTTCAACTTTATTTGATAATAATGCTCTTAATGTTGTTGGAGGAGTAGCAGATAACTCTGCTAGTCTATTAGGAATGTAGTTATATAAGTCACATAATTCATATATACGTAAGCTTATAGCTTCTTTGAATTTCATTTACTAATACCTCCGCTTCTTTATACAAAAGAATTGTAACAAAAATCGGCAAAAAAAATACACCGATATCGGTTGACTTTGATTTTAAATTAATGTTATACTTTCTTTATATTAAGATATAATTTATTAATTTTTATTATAATAAAAGTGAAAATTATTGTTAAAATTTAAAGGAGTATAGCATATGGATATTGAAAAAATTGATAATTATATTAATTCACATTATTTGTTATATAAATATGATATTAGAGGTGTAATATATAAAATTTTTAGTATGAATAAGATTACTAATATTAATGAATTAGAAAAAGTAATAAAATTCTTAGAATCAATCTTTTATTTAATTGATTATGAAATTTTAGATAACAATACTATAAATGAGTTGAGTAATGATATGACCTTTACACCTAGACCAAGTTTATATAGAGTTATCATAATAAATAATATATTAGATTATAATTTAATTAATTTTAATTTTTTATTTGAAAAAATAGACTTAGATAAAATTGAAATGTTTACTTTAAAATCTTTTGAAGAAATGCAAAAAACTAAAACTGGTATTGATAAATTAAATTCTAGAAGTTTCTTTGTTGGCAATCTGGTTTATTACTATAATATTATTTTGTCAAAACTATGCTATATTCAACTTCATAGATTAGTTTCAGCACATTTCTTAGATTTAAAAGAAAATGGTCTTAAAACTGCTTATCGATTTTGCAACTTAAAAAAGGATAAAAAAATACAAACAATATTTTATAATATGTTTGAAGTTAGCAAACTAGAAAAAAAACTTATTTATTGTTATAATGAAACATATAATTATGATTTTAATGATAAGAAAAATGGTGTGGCTTGGAAAAATATTTATAATAAAATAAAAGAAGCCCTATTATAATTGCTTCTTATACATATCAACTCTTTTGGGTAGATTTTTTGCTTTTAAAGCCGTTACTTCATTGAAAAGTTGACTTGGATGTATTCTAAATGAAGTAGCGATTAAATCTATATTTTTGCAGGTAAGATTAGCATCTCCAGTTTCTATTAAACTGATATATGCCATTTTAAATTTTGTCTTGTTAGCATAGTCTTCTTGAGTTAAACCATTTTGATATCTATACCATTTTGTATTTAAACCAACAAGTTCCATAGAAGTCATGAAAAAAACCTCCTATCTATATTATAGTATTTTTAATAAAATAAAACTTATTCATATAAAAATTATAAAGATATGATTTTCAAATTTTAATACCACTAAAAATTATTAATTTAAAACTTAATAATTTATTTTCCTAATGTTAGTTTATTTCTTCGTATTTTTTTATTTAGAATATCATTTGTTCCATTTTTAATTATTGAAATAAAAAATAAAAAATAAAAATATTTTGATGTTTGACATATAGAATAACATGAACTATAATACATTAAAAATGATATAGTGATTTGTATAATTTTGATATTTTTACAATAAAGAAAATTTGAATATGAGGTGGTGCATTAATGAAAAAATTTTTAAAAATTGTTTATTTCGTAATTTTAATATATTGTATAATCATTTATCTTATTATAAATAAAGATACTATTTTTAAGGGAAAATCTAACGAATATAAT
>CANQIL010000016.1 GCA_947624045.1 uncultured Bacilli bacterium | reverse complement strand
TTCACTTTCTGTTCATATCCATTCACTTCTGTTCATATCCGTTCACTTTCCATTCAAATGCGTTCACTTTTTGTTCATATCCGTTCACTTTCTGTTCATATCCGTTCATTTTCCATTCAAATGCGTTCACTTCCGTTAAAATGCGTTCACTTTCTGTTCATATCCGTTCACTTTCTGTTCATATCCGTTCACTTTCTGTTCATATCCATTCACTTCTGTTCATATCCGTTCACTTTCCATTCAAATGCGTTCACTTTTTGTTCATATCCGTTCACTTTCTGTTCATATCCGTTCATTTTCCATTCAAATGCGTTCACTTCCGTTAAAATGCGTTCACTTTCTGTTCATATCCGTTCACTTTCTGTTCATATCCGTTCACATCCGCTCATATGCGTTCACTTTCCATTCACATCCGTTCACTTCTGTTCAAATGCATTCACTTCTGTTCATATGCGTTCACTTTCTGTTCATATCCGTTCACTTTTTCAACTTTTAAAATATAAATCATTAAAAGCCTGTTACTTATCGCAACGGGCTTTCTCATAAATCAACACAAAATTTTAATCAAAATCACTCATCTTTTTAACTTAAAAATTTTATCTAGCGAATCCCCAAACACATTTTTAATTATTCCCATCTTTTTAGCAAAACTAAAGTAAACAACACTACCTACTAAAGTATAAAAGCAAATAACTAAAATATTTAAAAGTCTATTTTCCACAACAACAGGTACAAATATCTTAAAAACAAACAACACAATCAACATAAGAACTGTAGTAAAAATAATATCCACAGTATTTTTAGCCGCCTTTTCATACTTAATTTTATATTTCAAATTAAGCACAATTAAACATATAATAAGAGGTACTAAGTAAGCTAACACACTAGCAGTAATCACTCCATAATAAGCTGGAAAGCCCATTTTATAAAATACAAAAATCAACTTATTATTCAAAATTATTTTTATAATTATTCCCACCAACAAGCTAATAAAAACTGTCTTATAGTCTTTCAACGTCTGCACCATTGTAATTACTGCCGTAAAAATACCTGATATTAATCCAATAAAAATATAATAAGTAAGCACATTTGCCCCATATTTACTTGTTCCATAAAATACTACCCAAATAGCTTTAGCTAAAAAGCTTATCCCCACAGTCATCGGAAACATTAAAAACAACAAAATACTTAAAGCTTGATTCACCCTCGCATTTATCTCATACTTCTTTTCTTCAACCACACTTTTAGTAAGATTCGGTATTAAACTAACGATAATTCCTGTTGATACCGCCAATATAATCATATTAAACTTATTACCCCACGTAGAAATAATACTCATAATAATTTCCGCATCACCTATAGTAAAATTAGCTAAATTAACTAACCCCTTTATAACCGTAACCACATCAACATACCCATAAAGTGACTTAAATATATCAATTAAAATAAATGGCACTGCATAAAACAAAAGCTTTTTTAATATTTCCTTATCAGTAATAATTGGCTCTTTTACATCTCTAGCATCAATTTCCAACTTATCCTTATTTTTACTTTTCTTATCAACTAAATAAACATAAGAAACAAAAGCCCCCACAGTAGCGCCAAACACTGCTACTCCAACAGCTGTAGTTAAAGATAATTTAAAAACTTTTAATGTTAAAAAGCTCCCCAAAACTATAACAAGCACTCTAACGATTTGCTCTATAACTTGAGAAATAGAGGGCGGACTCATTATCCTATGTCCCTCAAAATAACCACGATATATACTCAAAATAGGCACAACCAAAATAGCGGAAGCTATAACTCTTATTACAAAAGTAACATCTTCAATAGTATTGCCACCTGTAATATCACCTAATATCCATTTAGCTAAAAATGGTGCACAAAGCATAAGAATAATAAAGCAAACAAAGCCCAGTAACCAAGCTATCCTTTTTCCCATAGCAAAAGCTCTTCTCTTAGCATCCATATAACCTAAAGTTTGATACTCTGAAATTATCCTACTAATTGCTAAAGGAATACCTGCCGAAGATAAAGAAATAAAAACTAAGTAAATAGAATAAGCATAGCCATATAAAGCTCCACCCTTTTCCCCAATAACGGCATGAAAAGGAATAACATAAACTATTCCTAAAATCTTCGATACAACAATACTCAAAGTCGCAATAAAAGCACCCGTTACAAAAGTATTTTTCTTCATTGTCTTGTCTTTTTTCTTATCTTGCTTTTCTCTTTTCTTTGCTCTTTTTACTCTACTGTCTGCCATTACTACTTATCCTCCTACTTTTATAATATCATAGAAAGATAATCAAAGTAAATTTATTTTTCCGCATAAATAATCATAGCTGAAAAACAAAAAACTTGCTCCTCACTAAAAACACCAACACTAACTTGATATTTAATATCAATTACTTCTCCATTTAATTGCTCTATAAATTGATTAACATCTTCTTCCAAATCTCTTTCATCTTCATAATCAAATATTTTTACTTTCATTTTCTTCACCCATTTAATAATAAAATATTTTATCCACAAAAATTGTTGAAAAAAGACCAAAAAAAATTATTATAAGCTAGTCATAATAATTTTCATCTATAATCTTACTTTTTTATATTGAGCTAATTTTTCATTACTAAAATACATTGTATCTTCTGTTCTATTTAAGTTAAAATCAAACCATTTACTCCACTCATCATCACTAGGATTAATAGCTAATCTTTTTATTAAGTTACGATAATCATATCTAAATGCCATATAAGACCTAGTTCCATATAAAGCCGGTAATGAATAAGGATAATCTAATTTTTCTTTAGTCAATTGACCTAGTTTTATATTTTGTAATATCCTAGCATATCTAGAATTTCCATCATTAAACATTTGTAAGCAAGCAATTAACCCATGAATTATTTGTCCTTTTAAAAAGATATTTTCCGTAAATTCTTCTGAGTGATAAAATTCTAGTAATCTTCCAATTGCTTCTTCTATTTCCGTATGAGTAATTGGAAAGTAATCAATATGTATACCATCTACATCAGTATAACCTACATAAGTTTCATCACTATCACGATAATCTCTATCAACATAATCTTCTCCAGTTGTTCCTCGTAATAGTATTTTATGTCCCTCAATAAAATTTTCTCGATTTATCTCAGGTTGCCCAAGTAAATAATCAATGGCACTTTCATTTTCCATTTGTGAATATATTGACATCAAGAAAGAGTCTTCTTTTTCAAAAGCTTGATTATCAATACTTTCCATAATTTTAATAGCTTTAAGATAGGGAATAATCTTTTTTTCTTCAAGCGTTTGTATACTATCTAAGTATTCTTTATACATATCAAGTGTATAATCGTGATGGTCTAAAACAAAGTCATTTACTTTAAGATTTTTTACTGAGTCAAATATTTTTAAGTTAACAATAGGTGCACTTCCACTATCTCTCATTTTTTTAATAGAAATAATTTCTTGCATACATCCTCCTAAAATTGTACATATTATAGCACATTATCAAGAAAAATGCAAGTCTTTTTAAATAACTTATTTTTTAGCTTCATCATCAAAAAATGCCCAATAATTTCAAAATATTGTGCATTTTTACCTTTTTATAGTACACTTTTGCACAATGATTGTGCATTTTTTATGAAAATAGTGCAAAATTTATGGAGTAAAGGTAAGACGACAAGAATTCTCATCAGTACTATCACCCATATAATCATAAATAGAAAATATTCCTGCAATAGTAGTGTCCATATAGTAGTTACCACGTAGAAGCCATGGATAATCATAGGAGATAAAATTAGCACCATCACTATACCAACTTGAAGTTTCTGATAAAGCATGTCCATAACATACTTCTCCATTACAAGCTAATTCCGGTTTTGCAGTTGTAAAATCATGAGATGTTGGACTAGCACTTTTGTATTTATTATAATATTTTTCATTTGGCAGGTCATAACTTCCTGTTGCACTTCCATAATAATCCAATCCTTTAAATTCTGAGCCACCTGTTGCAATTTGTCCATTATGAGTATCCACTCCTTGAGCATCATATTCTAATACGCCCATTACATATTCATAGTTTCCACCTGACATATCATATATTCCATAAATGTTTCCCGTAGTAGAAGCTCCAGGGCCAGCTTGGCCTTTTCCTGTTCCTAAATTAGTCATATCATTATACTCATAATCTTCATCATCTTCACTTGCATTTGGACTTCCTCCGCTATTTCCTGTTTTTCTAAAAGAATTGCTTATATAAATCTCTTTATTTTCTCCAATATAATCAGTATTTCCGTATTTTCCATATTTACTTTGGGAAAGATAAGCTACTGCTCCCCACTCATCATTTTTCATCATGTGTAAATCTCCACTATTTTTATTAAATCCATAAGTATCTGCATAACTGACTTGCATACTTCTGGACATAAAGAAAAAACTACTTACCAATTGAGTACTTAATGAAGTAACACTTGGCTTTATTGTAACGTTACTAACATCACACGTTTCGTCAACACAAGTTCTTTTTAATCTTCCTGAAGTTTCAAATTTTCCAACCCACATGCCTGTTTTCTTTTCTCCTCCAAAATTGAAAGCTTCATTTGTCCGCCAACCGTTCACATTATCTCCCATATATTGAGCAATTCCTTTATCTGTTTCATTTTTTATAAATTTTACATCTATTTCTCCTGGTAATTTTTTAGTTGGACTATCATTTCCAAGACTTGCCTTACCAAAATAGTTACCTTCATCTTCACTTTTTATTGTATAGGAATATCTTGGTATCCATACCCACATTGTATTTATATAACTCATCGGAATTTCCGTTCCAACAGGCGCATTTACATAGTTTTCTCTAGCTTTAAATTGCTCAATTGTATATTTTTCTACTTCTTTTATAATATTATCTTCTACTTTTGTTATTTTGTATAATTCACTACAAGTTGCTGACACTCCATCAGTACACATATACTTTCCTACATCACTTGAACTAAAGCTATGTCTTTCTACACCTTTCAATGCAAATATTTCTTTGTCTATATCCAATTCATAGTCCAAAAATAATACATATCTTGAATTAGGGACCTCATATTGAGTCCATGGATATTTTCCTGTTGAAACTACTGTTAAAGGTTCCGCTAAATCATTTGGTACTACTAAATTACTTATGTAAGCTGTTCCATCACCCTCATTACTTGCATATTCATAATAGTCAACTTTAATTGTATATTTTGTGTTTGGGCTTAATTCTTTATTATAACTTCCATTATATTCTCCTGACAAATCCTCAACTATCGTATTACCGTTTATATCAATGCATAAATAACCATCAACACTTGAAACTGAATAATAAAATAATAATGTTCCTCCTGTAGCTCCTGTTTTAAATGTTAATGTTAAATTACTTGTTGTTCTATCTTGACCTTGATTTGTACTTTTATAAGCTATTGAACTAATATTAATTAAATTTTTAGCTTCTAAACCTAACGACTTTTCCCTTTTACTATCTTCTACTACTGTTACGGCATTAGCCCATATTTGTTTTGAATAATCATAACTTTTATTTAAATCTTGTTTTATCCAACTTTGACATTTTTCACTATATACTACTGGTATCATATCTCCATTTAAAATTGGTGCATTTGCTCCACTACTATCAGTATAAGATGGAAATTCACAGGCATTAGGAACATTAATTTCTATATTTCCATTTACATTTAATATAGTTAAAGTACCATTACTATAAGTATAATTTTCTATAGCTACTCCACCCATTGTTATTTCTAATTTTGTTGGGGCATTACTACCAAAGTTTTGAGTATAATCTTCTCCCTCTAATATTTCTTTTTTATAATTTTCAGTATTACTAAAACCATTATAAGTAATTGTAAATACTTGTTCAAAATCAAAAGTTAATAAATAAGTTTTTGTTTCTGCTATAGTAGAATTAAATGTAATAGTAAATGTCTGAGTATCTGCAGGACCTACTAATTTTTTACCAATAATATCACTTTGAACTATTACGTTATTATCTAAGCCACCTATTTCTAAAATACCTATATTTACACCTGAAAAGTTTGATACTTCTACAGTATAAGTAATATTACAAGCCCCACTAGTTGTATAACCTAATTTAACTTCATATTTTGAATAATCAGAATACTGTATTGTCATTTCATTAGGTTTATTATCAGTCGTAAAATTAGTTATTCTTACATCTTCTTGGGGCCTATAATTTACTTCACCACTTATTTTTAAATTACTATTTAAGGCAGAATAGCCTATACTCATACCAATTACAATTACGGCTATTAAGATTAAGATATATTTATTATACTTTTCCATTATTTTTAAACACCTTTTTTCCACAAATTATATTTTTACCTAACTATAGCATACCCCCCCCCCATTGGGTATTGTCAAGAACTTTTTAATTTTTTTTTACAGTTTGCACAATAATTTAACTTTTTAAAAAAAGCTTAAAAAAAAACTGTAAGTTTACCGTTTATATGATAAAATAATATACAAAGCAATAATTTTAGTATGAGGTGAAAAATGAAAATGAAATTAATCGCAAATAACTATGAGCCAAAAGAAGTATTCAAAATAATCAGAGAGTGGTCAGAGCTAACCCAAGAACAATTTGCTAAAGAACTAGGCTACAAAAACTATCACACCATTAAACAAATTGAACGAGGTGTAAATAGTTTTACATTTCAAACTTTAATGAAAATTGCTAAGAAACATAACCTAATCATAACGATAGAAAAGAAGAAATAAAATTTCCACAAAAACTGTGCAAAAAAGACTATTAGCTAACTCATATTAGTTAATAGTCTTTATCATTTAAATTAATATTTTTGATAATATTTAACATTTTTTCTAATTTTAGTTGTAAAAACTTGTCACTATCTTACGACAATATTAACAATTCTATCCTTAATAACAATAATTTTTACTACCTCTTTAGAATCAATATGTCTAATAACATTTTCCTCACTTAGCGCCTTTTTCTTAATAGACTCCTCATCTTCATCAACCTTAATCTTAATAGTTGCTCTTACCTTACCATTTACTTGAACAGCAATTTCCTTTTCTTCCTCAATTATCTTACTCTCATCACAAACTGGGAACTTTCCTAAACAAATAGGCTCATAACCTAACTTCTCATTCATCTCCTCAGTAATATGTGGCGCAATAGGGTTAAGTAGTACCAAAAGTAGACGATAATCTTCTTTAGTTATACTATCCAAATCATCATAAGCATTAGCCAAAATCATCAAAGTAGAAATAGCCGTATTATAACCAAGCGTTGTCAAATCCTCCGTTACTTTCTTAATACTCTTATTTTGAATCATCTCTAAAGACTCAGTAAATCCCTCTTTATCATTTACCTTATCAAATAGCCTAACTACCTTATCGATAAATCTTTTGCAACCTCTTAAAGAATCAGTACTCCACGGAGCATCCATTTGATAATCACCCATAAACATCTCATAGACCCTCAAAGTATCTGCTCCATACTCCTTAACGATATCATCAGGATTTATTACATTACCCTTACTCTTACTCATCTTCTCATTATTAGAGCCAAGTACCATACCGTGACTAACTCTTGTCCATATCATTTCCTTATTTGGAACTAAGCCAATATTATACAAAAATTGTACCCAAAATCTTGCATATAACAAATGTCTAGCCGTATGCTCCATACCACCATTGTACCAATCAACTCTGTTCCAATACTTCATTGCCTCCATTGAAGCAAATTCCTTATCATTATTTGCGTCCATAAATCTCAAGAAATACCAACTAGACCCAGCCCAATTAGGCATCGTATCCGTTTCTCTTCTAGCCTTACCACCACAACAAGGACAAGTCGTATTAACCCACTCTTCAATATTCGCAAGTGGACTTTCCCCATCTTCTGTAGGCTCATACTCCGTAACATCAGGCAACAACAAAGGCAAATCTTCCTCTTTCATTGGTACATAGCCACATTTTTCACAATACACAATTGGAATAGGCTCACCCCAAAATCTCTGTCTTGAAAAAATCCAATCACGCATTTTATAATTAACTTGCTTTTTACCAAGATTATTCTCTTCCAACCAACTAATCATCTTTTCAATAGCTTCTTCTTTATTTAAGCCATTCAAGAAATCCGAATTTGTATGTGTACCGTCCTTTGTCATGGCTCCAGGATTCATCACATATTCATAAGCTTTTTTATGTAACTCATCTTTTATCTCTTTCAAAACAACATCTTTGTCTACCCACTCAACACTAAAGTTTTCATCATCATCTAAGTTCTGCTCAACTTGCTTATCACTTTTTAACTCAAACAAAAGTGGTGTTGCTTCTATATTAAAATATTTATCCTTATTATAAGCGTAATAATGATGATTAATCTTAAAGTCTTCACAAACTAACTCTAAATCCGTATAGCCCGTTTCTTCTCTTATCTCCCGCAAAGCACACTCAACAGGACTTTCCTCATCTTTTATTGTTCCACCTACAAATAATCTACCACCGGCTTCACCCCAATTAATTGTCAAATACTTATCCTTACTCTTATCATAAACTACCGCTACAATAGACTTCTTTTCACTCTCGTTCTCGTGAGGCATACCTGTTACCTCTTCCAAAACTTGAATAATTGGAATATCAAACTTTTTCGCAAACTCATAATCTCTCTCATCGTGAGCCGGTACTGCCATAATTGCTCCTGTACCATAGCTTGCTAAAACATAGTCAGATATATAAATAGGTATTTCCTTATTATTAACTGGATTTATAGCATAAGCCCCTATAAAAACACCTGTCTTTTCCTTATTAAGCTCCGTTCTTTCCATCTCATTTTTACAAGAACACTCTTCAATATACTTCAAAACTTCTTCTTTCTTCTCAGGTGCCGTTATCTCCAAAACGTCTTTATGTTCAGGTGCTAGTACACAGTAAGTTGCCCCAAATAATGTATCACATCTTGTTGTAAATACAGTGAACTTCTTATCAAATCCCTTAACTTGAAAATCAACTTGAGCTCCTATTGACTTACCTATCCAGTTAATTTGTCCTAACTTAACCCTCTCGGCAAAATTAGTATCATCTAAGCCCTTTAATAAATCCTCGGCATAATCACTCATTCTAAGCATCCATTGTGATTTTTCTTTTTGAACAACCTTACTACCACATCTTTCACAAACTCCCCCAGCCGCATCTTCATTAGAAAGAACACTCTTACAATTAGGGCACCAATTTACTGGAATAGTATCTTTATAAGCCATACCATGCTTATAAAATTGTAAAAATTGCCATTGTGTCCATTTATAATATTCAGGGTCCGTTGTCGAAAACTCTCTTGTCCAGTCAAAAGAAAAACCTAATGATTTCATTTGCTCCTTAAAAGTCTTAATGTTTTCCTTAACGGCTTCTTTAGGGTGAATATGATTCTTAATAGCATACTGTTCTGCAGGTGCTCCAAAAGCATCCCAACCCATTGGATATAAAACATTATACCCTTGCATTCTTTTCATTCTAGCCACCGCATCCTGTGCTGTATAACTTCTTACATGCCCAACATGTAGCCCTGCTCCACTTGGATAAGGAAACTCAACCAATACATAATAAGGCTTCTTACTACTATTATTATCCGCAACAAAAATCTTCTCATCTTCCCAATATTTTTGCCACTTCTTTTCTATCTCTTTAAAATTAACCATTTTTTACCATACCTTTCTTTTTATAAAATAAATATACTAAGTGATAACTTCCCATTATCAAAACTACTATCGCAACAATTCCTACCACTACTGATAGAAAAAAATCCTCAACTGCCATAATCAAACTCCCAATTAAAGCAATATCGAAAGAAGAAGTAATTGCCACTATTTGTAGCAATTGATTATAATTAACCTTTTCCATATCAAGCTTATATTTACTTATCAAATACTTAACTTCAATCGGATTTTTATCCTTCCTCTTGCCCCTCGTCTTTAAAGACTTACTCCTCTTAGCTGGCCCAATTATAATTATTTGATAAAGCAAAAATATAAAAACAAAGCTCAATAAAAATAATATAACCTCTTCCATATCTCCTCCTAAAAAAAAGCACCTCAATCCCTAAGGACGAAATGCTCGCGGTACCACCTTAATTTATAAGTAAAAAACTTATACTCTTTCTTGATAACGGAATTACCCATTTGCTCAAAAGACAAGTTCATAAATCATAAATACTTTTTTCCACCAACCAAAAGCTCTCTTCAATTTACTAATTTACTAATACTTCTTTCTCATCACAAAATATAAGCCTATTATATCACACATTTTTCAAATGACAATACTTATTTTATCCAATTTTTATCTTTATCTTTATTCCAAACTTTCTTACTCAACGTACCATCATCACTTAAAACTATCATACTATCAGTTCCATTACGACCAAAAGTATCTAAATTATCCAAATAATCATCAGACATATCCGTAACTACTTCTTCAAAATCAACTACATCAGCATCTCTTAATTTTTCCGTAACATCTAAAATAGCTCTTTCCACATCTTCTCTATCTCTAATAGAAACATCTTCTCCCATTCTATTACAAATCTCCAATGCCAAGTACAAAGCCGATGTCATTTTTATTGAATCATTATCATAAAAATACAAAACACCCTCAGGATATTTTAATAATATAGCTTTTTCTTTATCACTAAATACTTTAAATAAGCTATTCCGAGAAGACATATTCAATATAGTTTTAGCAAGCACTTCATCATTTTTAAAATTATTTCTTAAATACTCAATAACACTACTTTCATTAAATCCGTCTTCTTCTTTTAATTTCTCTAATTTTTCTAATACTTCTTCATCACTATCTTTACATAAGCCTATCAAAAATTCATAATTATCAAGTAATTCTGAGGAAATAAATTCATAATCCATATTTTTAACCGTTTCAATAGAATCAGACCAATAATCAACTTGTCCATCATAAAAACATAAATCACTGTATTTTTTTACTTTTTCTATTATCTCTTTTTTCTCATCTTTACTAGTACCCTCTAATGAGCTAAACTCATAGTCTTCAAAAAAATCTCCCTCTACTAAATGATGAAACATAACATCATATAGTAAAATATCACTATTTAAGTCTTCTATTTCATCTAGGTATTTTTCTAATGTTAATCTTTTTAATGCTTCTAATCTACTAACTTTCTTTTCTATTTTTTCCGTAGTTATCATAATATTCCTCCTATACTTCACTAATATATTCTAATAGTTTTAAGAATAAATTTATATAGTCTTTTGTTAAGTTTTTCTTTTTTAATTTTCTAATAGCTATTCTTTTCTTATTAATTGGCAATTCTCCAAACATTATTCCTGCTATTTCTTCTTTTAGATAAGTATTAATTTGTAAATCCATAAGTATTTCATTTACATCATCGTTTATTAAACGAACAGCATCTATTTCAATATCTTTTCCTTTACAGTTTATTGTTAATTGTCCAATGGTTGGTACACCTTTTATTTCTACTACAAAGTCTGCTCCATCAACATAATTTTCACTATTTAATTTATCGGCATTGAAATAGATTGTTACGTTTTCTGCTTCTTTGGTATTTCTAAAGACTAGTTTATAGTTTCTTCTTTCAGGAACTATTCCACTTTTTCCATCTATTGACCTTATTATTACGGTATAGTTATTTCTTAAGTAGTTATAGTCTATTGATGTTTTTAAGTAGTATCCCTCTTTATAAAGTGATGTAACACCGTCATCTTCATACATTGTATAAGTATTACTTACTCCTGGAAATATTTGTATTTCTAAGTCTGTAGGTAACCCTATATTATTGTAATCACTTCTATTAGAAAGTGGAATTATACTTCCTGCATGAGCAAAGACTGGATAATCTGATTCTTTAAAGAAAGAAATATATTTTTTATTACCCGGAAATTTCTTTCCTGTCACAAAATCATACCAAACACCATCTGGTATAAAGAATCTATGGATAGTTCTATTCATTGTTGTATCTTTCTTATCTAAGATAGGACATACTAGTAATTGTGAGCCAAAGTAATACTGATTTCTATACAAACTATCATCATAAACCCACATATAATTATAGTAAAATGGCTGTATCAAAGGCGTTCCGGCTCTTGTATAATTATAAGCTTCTGTGTACAAGTAAGGAATTAATCTATGACGTAAACGCAAGTAGTCTATCGCAATTCTTTCTGTTTTTACATCCCATAACCACGGCTCTTTTTTATAGTAAGGACCTCTTGCGCCATGAAAACGTAATATCGGACTAAAACAACTTAACTGTACATATCTAACATAAAGCTCTCCATCTTCAATACCACCATGATTACCCGCAACATCATGACTCCACCAACTAACACCAATATTAGCGGCATTCAAATATAGAAATGGCAAGTTTTTTAAAGCTTCCCAACTTACTTCACTAGAGCCTCCATATAAAACGGGATACCTATGTGGTGCATAAATACTACCTCTTGCTAGTAACATCGGTCTTTTATTATTAGTTCTTCCTGAATCAGTATACATGTAATGATTAAGTGCCCATAATTTAGTAACATCCATATCACCAGTTGAATCATTCCAAAAGAAATCTACCCCCAAGGCCTCCAAAGGATGCAAAAACATTTTAAATAACACATCTAAGTACTTAGGATTTAGTGGCTCAAACTTTATTACTGATGAATCTGTTATTCCTAAAAATTCACTTGCTTGTTTATAATACATCTCATGTGGATAAATTCCCTCCGTTGGATTCACACACAAACCAACTCTAATACCTCTCTTATGAAACTCTAAAATCATTTTTTTAGGGTCTTTGATTAGATTAGTATTAAAAGTATACCCACCTTTTAAATCATGAAACTCTTTATTATTTCTAATATGCCAATCATGGTCAAAAAGCATTACTGCTATAGGTATTTTTAATTTTTCAAACTTTCTAATTAATTCATGAATCTTTTCATCATCATAAGTAATATTTCTACTCCACCAATTACCTAGAGCATATCTTGGTATTAAAGCTGGTGCCCCTGTCATTCTAAAGTAGTCAAATAAAGCTTGTTTAAAATCTCTATCATACATAAAAACATAAATATCTGTATGTTTAGGTATTGGCTCAGCTAAAGTACCATCTTCCATAATAATTTTACCCAAACTATCATCAATTGAAGCAAACCCATCTAAAGAATAAAGCCCTTTTTGTAATTGTTTTGGTATATTTACATCAACACCTACCATATTACCTAACATATTTCTAGCTTCTGCATGCCCTACATACCAATCTTTATTCCTGTCCCTATCTCTACTTTGTAAAGTAATTTTCAAATTACGCATAGGGTCTACTGCTGGTCCCGCAAATGGCCTTTCTTTTACATAAGTAAGAATAAAGTATTTAGTTGTAATTTCTACTAGATTAGTATCTTGACGCACTGAAAAATCAGGTAAACCGATATTTCTTCTTCTTACAAGCTGTGTTGGTCTATCATTGAATTTTCCATCAGGTGAATATTCTAGTCTAACAATACGCTCAGAAATAAGAGAAATTCTAAATTTGCTACCTTGTATAACCGCTTTATTATCACTTTTTGCTTTAGCATTATCAATTTCAAATTGTCTACCAAGTGGATACATACCAACACCTTCTCATTCTACTAATAATATGATAACACATTTGCGAAAAGTTGCAAAGTAGAAAACAGAAAAAAAGATGTAAGTAACATCAAATTTTTTTCTTTATTTATCTAGGAATAACGCATAGTATTCTTCTAAGGTTATATCATTTTCCCATATATATTTACTTATCTTAGTACCAACATATCTATAATGCCAAGGCTCACTTCTAAAACCTGTAATATGTTCATACTTTTTAGGAAATCTCAAAATAAACCCATACTTATAAGCATTTTCTAACATCCAAGTATATTCTTTAGAGTTCGCAAAAACATTACTATTTTTACTACCTATATCAAAGGCAAGTCCTGTTTGATGTTCAGAGTATCCTGGTCTTGCTACATATTTTAAAACATAATTATCCCCATATAATTTTCGATACTCTTCTTGAATATCTACTTGGTCTTGATAACTTCTATAACTAGAATTAATTACTAAATCATACCCCTCTTTTTTGGCATCATTATACATTTTTATAAATGCATTTACAGCTACTTTTTCAGCTTTAAGTCCTTTTTCACTAGCGTATTCTTCTTTTATTTCCACTAAGTCAGGCTCAAACTTCTCATCTAATTTTCGATATTTATTAACTACCATATCATAAGAAAAGTCTTTAACATCAACATAATCTTCATAAGGCTCTTTATCTAAATTAAGATTTACATACAAAACAGTTGTTTCTTCATCTTCCCCTGTTTCATATGAGTAATTTAAGTATCTATCATAATTCGCAAGCTTTGCATAAGAAACATTAAAAAATTCTTCTAAGTACTTTACTTTTTCTCTTTTTGTAAATTCTGACACATCTTTATTACTACCATGTGTTAATATAAGTGATATTTCTGTATTCATATAGCCTTTATTTATAAGTTTATTTATATTCTTAATCAAGTCTTTTTGTTTTACATAATCTATTTTCGAATAATCTTCTAAGTTTTTCTCTTTAAAGTAATCACTTTCAAAAGCTGCATTTAACGTTTTATTTTCCCCGACTGATAATACATAATCTTTTTTAAATTTAAACAATATATTATTACTAGCTTTTTCACTATAACCTAGCTCTTTTATTTCATTTATCTCTTTACGATAGAAGATAAAAACAGCCAGTAAAATAACTAAGATAACTCCTAATATTTTTCCTAATTTTACAAAAGGTGCTTTTAATACTAGTTTTCTTTTTACTACTTTTTCCACTCTATCACCTACTACTATCTTAATTCTATCATAAAATTTCCTTTTTAAAAACTTTTATTTATAGTATAATAGTTAAAAAAAGCGAGGAGTAGTATTATGAGAGCATTAGTATTATCTGGTGGTGGTTCTAAAGGTTCTTATCAAATTGGCGTTTGGAAAGCTTTGAAAAAACTTCATATTAAATTTGATATAGTAACAGGCACTTCCGTTGGCGCTTTAAATGGAGCTTTAATTACCCAAGGAAATTTTTATAAAGCTCTACGTTTATGGCAAAGGATAAATTTAAAGGTTTTATTTGGTGAAGACGCTATTGAAAGTAATAAAACTATAGATATTTATAAGATGTATGGTAAAAATTTCGTCAAAAATGGTGGCATGGATGTCAAAGAAATTGAAAATATTATTGAAAGTAGTATTAATAAAAATAAGTTTTATAAATCAAAAATTAACTATGGCTTAGTAACTTATAATCTAAGTAAGAATAAAGCTATTGAAATAACTAAAAAAGATATTCAAAAAGAAAAGTTAGTTGATTACTTAATGGCCTCTGCTACTTGTTATCCAGCCTTTAAAATGAAAGATATTGAGGGTTTGAAATATATTGATGGTGGCATTTATGATAATCTTCCTATCAATTTAGCTCTAACTATGGGTGCTGATGAAATAATTGCCGTTGACCTAAGAGCTCCTGGTATTAAAAAATCACCTAAAAGAAGAATTCCTACCACTACTATCATACCTAATAATAAGCTAACTAATTTTTTAAACTTTTATGAAGAAGGTAATCTTAAAAATATAAAGTTTGGCTACAACGATACTATGAAAGTATTTAATAAATTAGAGGGTACTGAATTTACTTTCAAAAAATCGCATCTATTAAAGAATTGCTCAGCATATCAAGAAACTTATGAGCATATTATCAAAAAGATAATTAATTCTAAAACACTCATTAATGCTATTACTGATGTTTTAAATATTACCACTAATGAAACAACTGACTCTAGAAAAAAAATATTTTTAAAAATAATGGAACAAACTGGCAAAAGCTTTTCCTTAGATGAAACTAAAATTTACTCTTACAAGAAGTTTAATAAAGAACTAAAGAAAAAATTAAAAGCTAATCTAAAAAACAAAGATATTTCTAATAAAAAGATTACTACTGAAATAGAGCTTTTCCAAAAATTAAAAGAAAATAATCTAAGAGAGCTTCAAAAGAAAGCTTTAACTCACCCTTTTGAGTTATTAAAAGCCATTTATCTTTTTGCTATCACAGAGGCGTAAGATGAATTTTAAATATTCCAATACTAATAAAAGATACCATACTCTAGATTATTTTTATAAAGAAAAGTTTAACTCTAAAGTTTTCAAAGTCAGTTTAAATGCTAATTTTACTTGTCCTAATATAGATGGTACTGTAGGCTATGGTGGTTGTATTTATTGTTCTAAAAGTGGTAGTGGGGAATATGCCGGCAACAAAGATGACTCTTTAGAAGAACAATTTATATCTATTAGAGATATGATGTTAAAAAAATGGCCTAAAGCTAAATATATTGGTTATTTTCAAGCTCATACTAATACTTATGCTCCTGTTGAAGAATTAAAAAAAATGCACGATATTATTTTAAAGCAAGATAATGTAATAGGCTTATCTCTTGCGACTAGATGTGACGCTATAACTGATGAGTGTCTTGACTACTTAGAAAACCTAAGTAAAAAGACTTATCTTACTATAGAGCTAGGTCTTCAAACTACTAAAGAAGCTACCTCAAAATTAATAAATAGATGTCATACTTTAGAATGCTTTGAAACAATGGTAAAAAAACTACGTGCTAGAAAAATAAATGTTGTCGTTCATATCATTAATGGTCTACCTTATGAAACAAAAGATGATATGTTAAATACAGTTAAGTATCTCAACGAACTAGATATTCAAGGTATAAAAATACATGCTCTTAGTATTTTAAAAGATACACCCCTAGCCGACCTTTATAAGAAAGAAAAATTTAAAGTCTTATCTAAAGAAGAATACATTGATATTGTAGTAAGCCAATTAGAATTATTACGCCCTGAAATAGTAATTCATCGCTTAACGGCCGACCCTAAGTTAGATGATTTAATTGAGCCTACTTGGTTAATAAAAAAAGTTTCTCTTTTAAATGATATTGATAAAGAAATGGTAAGAAGAGATACTTATCAAGGTAAAAAGCTAGAAAAAAAGAACTAAACTTACTAAGTCTAATTCTAAAAAAGCAAATAATTTTATTTGTTTTTATTTTTTAGGTTTCTCCATAGCTTCAGCTATTGTTGTACCTATTGTTGTTAAGTTTTGTAATTCACTTGGTACTATTATCTTAGTAGCTTGTCCATTCGCAACTTCTACCATAGCTTCATAACTTTTTAATTTTAAAACTGCCTCATCTGCTTTAGCTTCTCTTAATAATTTTAAACCTTGAGCTGTAGCTTCTTGAATTTTAATAATTGCTTCAGCTTCACCCTCAGCTTCTCTAATATGAGCTTCTCTTTTAGCATCAGCTCGTAAAATAGTACTTTCTTTTTCACCCTCGGCAATTAAGATAGCAGCTTTCTTTTCACCCTCAGCTTTCAAAATAGCTTCACGTCTTTCTCTTTCAGCTCGCATTTGCTTTTCCATAGATTCTTGAATATCACGAGGTGGCAAAATATTTTTAACTTCAACTCTGTTAACTTTTACACCCCAAGGGTCTGTAGCTTCATCTAAGATAGAACGCATTTTAGTATTAATGACATCTCTTGATGTAAGCGTTTCATCTAACTCTAATTCACCAATAATATTACGAAGTGTTGTAGCTGTTAAATTCTCAATAGCATTCACTGGATTTTCAACTCCATAAGTATAAAGTTTAGCATCCGTAATTTGAAAATAAACAACTGTATCAATTTGCATTGTAACATTATCTTTTGTAATAACAGGCTGTGGCGCAAAGTCTTTAACAATTTCTTTTAAGTTTACATTATTCGCAACTCTTTCAATGAAAGGTATTACATAATGTAGTCCTGTTTGCATAGTTCTATGATATGCCCCTAATCTTTCCACAACATAAGATTTTGACTGTGGAATAATCTTAATACCTGTTGCCGCAATAACAACGATGATAATTATAATAATTAATCCAATTTCCATTTATTTTTCTTCCTCCTTACAAACAACAAGTTTTACACCATCAATAGCTTTTACCTTTACCTTTTCACCTACATCAAAACTACCCTTACCCGTAGCCGTCCATACACTACCCATTACCTTTACCGCACCATATTCATCCTCCGTAATCTTCTTAATTACTTCAGCACTCCTACCAAGTACTCTATCTGAATTAGTAGGAACTATCACATTAGTTTTAAATTTCTTAATAATAGGTTTAGTTAATAATAAAGCAATGACACTAACTACGATAAATACTCCTATTTGAATTAATAAATTATCAGTAAAAAACGTTGTAACAAAAGCCATTAAACTCCCTACCGCAAACCAAATAGTAACTAAATTTACTGTAACTAATTCAATAAAAAGCAAAACTATAAAAGTAATAAACCACCCATAAGCCATAAAACTCGTCCTCCTTTACCACTATTATATGAAAAAAAATGTCTATTTTCAATAAATATTTAAAAAATCTTGTGAAATTCTCTATTTTATAGTATGATTAACTATATAATAGGAGTGTGTAAAAAATGAACAGTAAACAAAAACGTATTTTATCGATTACTTTAGCAAGTTGGGGAATTATTATGGTAGGTAGTGGTCTTGCGATGAATGCCTCTATCCATCCCATTATTGAAACATCTTACTCTTTATCAGTTAATAATTTAAGAGTAAATGAATCAAAAACAAATGAAATAGTCTTAAAAGAAATTACTATTGAAATAAATAATCCCTTAAGTGTAAATGTAAAAGATTACTTAGAAAATACTGACCAAATAGATGAAAGTACTTTAAAAGCTTTAAAATTAGATACATCTATGGTTAAAGTAAATGAAGCTGGTACTTACACATATACTATTACTTTTAAAAAGAAAAAGTATAATGGAACTGTAATCGTTAAGGAAAAAACTCTACCTGTTGTTGAGTTAAAATTAAAAGAAATAAAACTTGAAGTAGGTAAAGCCTTACCAATCCCAAATGAAGCTAATAATTATGATTATTCTTTCTATCTTGAAAATGACTTAACTGATGAAATGAAAAAGAATATTACTTTAGATATTTCTAGTGTAAATACTTCTGTTGATAATAACTATAAGTATTATATTACTTATAATGGCACTAGGTATCAAGGAGATATCACTGTATATACTCCTATGCCTAAAACCCCTATTACTCAAGAAACACCTACTCCATCAAAAGAAGAAAACAAGCCATCTTGTGAACAAGCTAACGGCAAGTATTATGATAAAGACGGTAACGAGGTCAGTGAAGAAGAATTTAAAAATGTTTGCCCTAGCTCATCTAAAAGTAAATTACCACTTAATCCTTAAATTAAGTGGTTTTCTTTATACTTCTTCTAATATTTTTAAATCATTACCTACAAAGACTACTAAATATCTACAAACATCCCCTAATCTTTCATCTTTACTATAGTTAAGTAATTGTTCTTTAGCTTCTAATCTTTTTTCTTCTAATAATTTATCAGTATAATCTTGCTTCTTTATATATTTTAGTTCTATAATGATATTTTTCTTCATTATTTCTTTATTCTGACTTTGTAAGTAAATATCTATATAACCATTTTTACACGGATATTCTAAATATATTGCCATTAATGGATGTCTTAAAAGGGTATAATATATTAATGCTATATATTTTTCATCAAATTTCATAAAGATTCTATTATCTGTACTTTTTAATAAGTCACTTACATATTCACTTAATTCTGTAATTTTACTTGATAATATTGTTTCATTGAAAATAGCTTTTGTTCTTTTATCATCTATAGTTATTTCCATTTTATTTAATATTTCAATAAAGTAATTATTATAAGTTTCTTTCATTACCTCATTTGGTATTTTAAATATTATTTTATTCGCAACCAAATCATACTCTTTTATTGTTAAATAGCCAAAGTAATAAAGTAAACTTATCAAATCATTTTCATTTAAATCAATTAATAAGTTAAAGTTTATTACTAATTGTCCATCTATTTCACTAGTCTTTAATAATTCATTTAAAATATCTTTATAGTATTCATTATCTTTTAGTTTTAGTAAGTTTCCTATTTTACCATAGTTACTGACGATATTTTTATCCATTAATTCATCAGGTACCCTTTTAAATGCTTCATAATAATTTAATAAATACATCACTAATGTTGCATTAAATACTCTTTCCGTTGCATCTTTGTTAAACAAGTAACCATCATAGTTTTTTATCATTAAATCATAAATACTATCTCTATCTTTTTCTTCTACCACTTGTTCTAATAACTCTTTTACTTCTTTATGAGTTAGACCTATCATAGAATTAAATCTTACATCACAAGAAATATCTGTTGCGATATTAAAGCCTGTAGTCATAGAATCTAATGTTATAGGACATATACCTGTTGCGAAGAATCGACCAACTACTCCATCCTTTACATATATTTTTATATTAGCATAAAAACTTTTTACTATTTTCGTTACAACTTCTTTAAACTTAATAGCGTCCCCCTCTAAGATAGCATTTGTAAAATTATCGTATTCATCAATTATTATATATATTTTATTTTCTAAATTTAAACTAGATATATAATTTAAAAACATCTTTAACATATCATCTGCTGGCATTTTTTTGTTATAATCATAAGTAAATTTATATTTTGCTAAAAAAACATCTATTCCTGCAACAACGCAATTTTTAAAACTTTCAGTTAGTGCTTCTTCATCTTTATTTTCACTTATTCCTGAAAAATCGAATTTCAAAACATAATAACTATTTTTCTCTTTCGTAGGATTCTCATAAACATAAGTATCTTTAAACAAACTATCAAACAAATCTTTACTATTAATATCATAATAATAGCCTATCATACTAGTAAACAAACTTTTTCCAAATCTTCCTGGTCTTAAATAAAATACTGTATCACTGACATTTTCTAATTTTTCTAAATACATTGTCTTATCTACATAATAGCAGTCTTCTTCTATTAATCTTTTATAATCAATTTTTCCGTAAGGTATTTTTTTCACTAAGTACTCACCTCTTTCTAATTCTATTATATATCAAATAGCTTCTTAAAACAAACAAAAGTATAAAGAAATACACTTATTATTTTAAACTAACTTATACCTGTTATTTTTCCGTCAATAATTCCTATATTTTCATAATTAGCACGTTTAGGTAATCCCGGCATTGTCATTATATTACCCAACAATACTGTAATAATACCTGCTCCATTATAAAGTGTTATATCTCTAACAGTCACACTAAAATCTTTTGGTACTCCGATTTTTTTCGCATCATCTGATAACGAATATTGTGTTTTAGCTACACAAATTGGAAGTTTACCTAAATTATTTTTTTCTAATAAATTAATTTTCTCTACTGCTTCACTGCTTATCTTAACATCTTTAGCTCCATAAATTTCCCTACATACTTTATTAATTTTTTCTTCTATGCCTAAATCACTTTCATATAATAATTTAAATTCATTATCTTTTTTACAAGTATCTTTAACTAAGTTAGCTAAAGCTAAAGCACCAACGCCTCCATCTTTATAAGCCGTACTCACTTCAAAAGGCATTTCTTCTTTTTGGCAAAATTTCTTAACTAGATTTACTTCTTCTTCCATATCAGTATCATATTTATTTAAGCAAACAATAACATTTCTACCAAATTTTTTCAAATTTTCATAATGCTTCTCTAAATTGGCTAGTCCCTTAATCAAAGCTTCTTCATTTTTTTCATATATCTTTTCTTTACTTACTCCGCCATGGTATTTTAAAGCTTTAATCGTAACAACTAGTACTGTACAATCCGGCTTAATCTTAGCGCTACGACACTTTATATCATAAAATTTTTCAGCTCCTAAGTCAGCTCCAAAGCCAGCTTCTGTTACAACATAATCAGCTAAACCTAACCCCAATTTAGTTGCGACCACACTGTTGCACCCATGCGCTATATTCGCAAAAGGCCCACCATGAATTATTACCGGATTATTTTCTAAAGTTTGAACTAAGTTAGGCATGAAAGCTTTTTCTAATAAAACACTCATAGCCCCCTCTACTTTTAAATCTTTAGCATAAATAAATTCATCTTTACTATTTAAACCTACTACTATTTTTCCTAATCTTTCTTTTAAATCCTCTAAGCTATCAGCTAAACAAAACAAAGCCATAACTTCACTAGCCGCCGTTATATTAAAATGCTCATCTCTATCATTTAACTTAACATTTCTTAAAGCTCGGTCATTAACATCTAAACATCTTTGCGCCAAAACTTTTTTAAAATCTAACTCATTACCTTGATAAATATGATTATCAATAGCGCTACAAAGTAAATTATTTGCGGCTTCTATCGCATAAAAATCCCCCGTAAAATGAAGATTAATATCTTCCATTGGTACAACTTGACTATATCCCCCTCCAGTAGCTCCTCCTTTCATACCAAAGACAGGGCCCATAGAGGGTTCTCTAAGTACAGCTAAAGACTTTTCACCAAGCCTACATAAAGCATCATGAAGACCTATACTTACTGTAGTTTTTCCCTCTCCATAAGGAGTAGGGCTTATAGCCGTTACTAATATTAATTTAGCTTTTCTTTCTAACCTTTCTTTTTTTATTTTAGCTTTATCATATCCATAAGGTATTATATCTTCTTTACTAAGGCCTAGTTTTTTAGCTACATCTTCTATATTTATTTTATTACTACTTTGACTAATTTCTATATCTTGCAAAAATACCATCTCCCTTACAAAAAATTATATCACATTTTACTAAATTTTAATTTTCAACTTACTTTTTTCCTGAATTTTTAATTTTCCCCCGACGAATTTTAAAAATTCACCCCAAAATACCCCCTCAATTTTTATTTTTCGCCGTTTGCGTCAATTAAAATATCATGTTATTATCAATTCCGTTAAGAAAAAAAAGGAGGGATATTTTGAAAAAAGTATTATTTTTCTTAATAACAATAACTAGTTTCATCTTCTTACCAAATTTCGCTTATGCGAAGACTTACCATTTCTACGGTGCTGAATTTTTAGATGGCATTTATCTAAAAAGACATGACTCTTCTACCAACACTACCTACTATCAAACTGCCCAAGTATACAGAGAAAAAGGAAATAACAATGTTGCTTATTGTCTTGAGCCTTTTATAGGTATAAACTCAAGTAGTTCTTACAGTAGCACATACTACCCTGAAAATTTATCTGAAACACAACGAAAAAACATTTCTGCCCTAGCTCATTATGGTTATGGCTACGCTAATCATACTGACGTAAAATGGATTGCGATCACTCAAGTATTAATATGGAAAGAAGCTAACCCCAACGATGATTTCTATTTTACTGATTATCTAGATGGCAATAGAATAGACCGTTTTACCGATGAAATTAATGAATTAAATGCTTTAGTCGCAAAAAGCTATTTAAAACCCTCATTCGATGAACAAACATTTGAAGTAGTAAAAGGAAAAGACTTAGTTATTACTGATACTAATAATTTATTAGATTTATATTCTTCTCCAGTTGATTATGCTAAAATATCTAATAATACTCTAACAATTACTGACTTAAATGAAGGCTATCATCAAATATCTTTTAATAGAAAAGATAACACCTATAGAACTCCTGTCGTATTTTTTCAATCTGCTGATAGTCAAGACTTATTAGAAACAGGTAATCTTGATTATACTTTTTTTAAAATTTATATTTATGTAGATTCTAACAAAATAACTTTTAACAAGATAGATAAAGATACTAAATCTACTAAAACAACAGGTGAAGCCGAACTAAATGGAGCAGTCTATGAGTTATTAAATGCTAATAAGGAAAAAATAATGACTCTAAATCTAAAAAACAATACTGCTTATGTCGAAAATATTGATTATGGAACATATTATTTAAGAGAAACAAAAGCCGGTAAAGGTTATACTGTTAATAAAAATTTAATTATGTTCAAAGTTAATAGAAACAGTCGTTTTCAAACTATAAAGTTAGAAAATGAAGTTATAAAAAGTAAACTAGTAATATACAAAGAGTATGGTGAAGATTCTACTTTTACTCCTGAAGCTAATATTAAATTTAATATTTATAATTCTAAAAAAGAATTAATAAAAACTCTAACTACTAATGAACTTGGCTATGCTGAAATAATTCTTCCCTATGGAAAATATTATTTAGAACAAGTTAATACTACTGAGGGGTATGAAAAAGTAGAGCCTATTTCTTTTGAAGTAAAAGATGGAAAGACTATTACTTACAAATTAAAAAATTATAAAATAAAAGTTCCTGATACTAAATCAACTAGTTTTTTCGATGCTCTTATTTCTTTCTTAATTGAAATATTATGTTAAAGAAACTATTTTTAATACTAATATTAGTTATTTCTCTTCTCTTTTTAGCAACCACTATAAAGCTAAATAGAACTGAAAAAATTACAAGTCATATGTTTAGTAATTTATCTTTTGATAATATCATACATATGAATACTTCAAAGGCTAGTCTTAAGGAAAAAGAAATAGAAATTGAGCAAGAAAATATAGTTGGTAAATTAATTATTGATAAGCTAAATATTAATAATAATCTATATAGTATTAATAGTACTTTAAATAATGTTGATAAAAATGTTACTATTTTAAATAATTCTATAACTCCTGATAATGATAATAGTATCATGTTTATAGCGGCTCATTCAGGTTCTGGCAAAGCTGCCTATTTTAGACATCTAGACGAGTTAGCTATTAATGATGAAGTAAAGTTAATTTACAATGATAAAGAATATTATTATAAGGTTAAGAATTATTGGGAAGAAAAAAAAGATGGTGACATCAATGTTTTAAAAGAAGATAAAAAGCAATTAATTTTAACTACTTGCAGTCCAACCAAAGATGATATGCAGTTAGTTATCAATTGTATTGAAAAGTAAAAAGACTTAAAGCAAACAAATTTGTTAAGTCTTTTTTTATTCATATATTTGCTCTAAAAACAAAATAATTAAAAAATTTACACACTAGTCTTGACAAGCTCAAGAAAACTTTTTACGAATAAATCCCTAACACCCACCTCTGGAAAAAGAGGAAGTTAGTACAGAACAAAGCAAAAGAGTAAATCGCTTACGCTCTATGGCGTGAGAGTTAAACGGCAAGAGTTGTAAATGTTGGAACCGCCATTGCCGGCGAGATCGTGGAACACTCCTGCGCTCGTGCTATTGCCCCAGTAGCCGCCGCGTCTGAACCAAGGATCACTGCGGTAGACAAAGTCGACATAATCGCCATACCAACCATAATTTCCACTACTTGCTCCATAAGTTTCACTTAAAGCATGACCATAACATACCTCTCCATTACAAGCTGAGTCAAAATTAGCATCTGGAAACCTATATGATGTTGGTTTGGCACTTTTATATTTGTTATAGTATTTCTCATTTGGTAAGTCATAACTTCCTGTTGAATTTCCACTACTACTTAACCCTTTAAATCCTGATGATCCTGTTACAATTTGTCCACTATGCTCATCTTCTCCTTGAGCATCATATTCTAATACACCCATTACATATTCATATGCTCCACCTGACATATCATATATTCCATATATATTTCCTGTTGTTGAAGCTCCAGGCCCGGCTTGTCCTTTTCCTTCTCCTAAATTAGTCATATCATTATATTCATATTTTGTTTCCGAACTACTTCCACTTGCACTTGGACTTCCTCCACTATGACCAGTTATATAACCACCATCATTATTTATATATACTTCTTTATTTGCACCTGTATAATCACTATTTCCATATTTGCCATATCTACTTTGGGAAAGATAGGCTACTGCTCCCCACTCATCATTTTTCATCATATGCAAATCGCCACTATCTTTATTAAATCCATAAGTACTGGCATTATTTAATTGCATACTTCTTGACATAAAGTAAAAATTACTTACTGTTATACCACTTCTTATAGAAACTTTACCTGGCTTTACTGTTACACTACTTACATCGCAATTTATATTAGTACATTTTGGGGAGATTCCTGTCGGCTCAAATTTGGAAACCCACATACCTGTTTGATTCACTCCTCCAAAATTAAATGCCTCATTTGTTCGCCAACCGCTTGTATTATCACCTATATATTGAGCTGCTCCTTTTTCAGTTTCATTTTTTATAAATTTTATATCTATTTCACCTGGCAATTCTCTTGTAGGAGCACTATTTCCAAAACTAGCTTTACCAAAATAGTCTATTCCATTTTCACTCTTTATTGTATATGAGTATCTTGGAATCCACACCCACATTGTGTTTATATCTTCCATTGGAATTTCCGTTCCAACAGGTGCATTTATATACAGTTCTCTTGCTTTAAATTGCTCAGATGTAAATTTTTCTACTTCTTTTATAATATTACTTTCTACTTTTGTTATTTTATATAATTCTTTGCAAGTTTTTGGTGCTCCATCTGCACACATATATTTTCCTACATCACTTGAAATAAAATTATGTCCCTCTATATTTTTTAATAAAAAATTTCCTGTCATTTTATCAAGGTCATAATTTGAACTTATATAATATTTATAATTTTGTGTCCATTGATAATCACCTGTTGAAACTACTGACAATGATTCTGATAAATCATTGGGTACTACTAAATTATTTATAGTAGCAGTATCATCACTACCTCCATCACCACTTGAATCTTTTTCATAATTAGCTACTATTGTATATTTTGTATTTGGGCTTAATTCTTCACTATAGTTTCCACTATATTCTCCAGATATTTCACTTGCTATAGTTTTGTCATTTACTTTAATAGTTAAATAATCATATTCTTCCTCACTTGATACTGAGTAATCAAAAGATAATGTTCCTCCTGTTACACCTGTCTTAAAGATTAATGTTAAATTACTTATCGATTCATTTGTTATGTATCCATCATCATCTTCTTCGGCATTTACTCCTTGATTTGTACTTTTATAACCTAAATTTGTATTAAGTAAATCCTTAGCCTCCATTCCTAAGGATTTTTCTCTTATACTATCTTCTACTACAGTTACAGCATTAGCCCATACTTGTTTGGAATAATCATAGCTTTTATCTAAATCTTGTTTAATCCAACTTTGACATTTTTCGCTATATACTACCGGTATCATATCACCATTTAATACTGGTGCATTTGCGCCACTACTATCTGTATAAGATGAAAATTCACAAACTTTAGGAGCAGTAATTTCTATATTTCCATTTACATTTAATATAGTTAAAGTACCATTACTGTATGTATAATTTTCAATAGCTACTCCACCCATTCTTACTTCTAATTTTGTTGGAGCATTACTACCAAAGTTTTGGGTATAATCTTCTCCCTCTAGTATTTCTTTTTTATAATTATCAGTATTACTAAAACCATTATAAGTAATTGTAAAAACTTGTTCAAAATCAAAGCTTAATAAATACGTCTTTGTTTCTGCTACAGTAGAATTAAAAGTAATTGTAAAAGTCTTAGTACTAGCAGGTCCTACTAATTTTTTACCAATAATATCACTTTGAACTACTACGCTATTATCTAAGCCACCTATTTCTAAAATACCCATATTCACACCTGAAAAGTTTGATACTTCTACAGTATAAGTAATACTATAAGCCCCAGTAGTTGTATAGCCTAACTTAACTTCATACTTAGAATAATCTGAATACTGTATTGTCATTTCATTAGGCTTATTATCAGTCGTAAAATTAGTAATTCTTACATCTTCTTGAGGACGATAGTTTACTTCACCACTTATTTTTAAATCACTATTTAGAGCAGAATAACCTATACTCATACCAATTACAATTACTGCTATTAAAATTAGAATATGTTTATTAAACTTTTCCATAATTTTTAAACACCTTTTTTCCACTGTTTCTATTTTTATCTAACTATAGCATACCCCCCCCCCAATTGGGTATTGTCAAGAACTTTTTAATTTTTATTTTATACAATTTGTACAATAATTTAGTCCAAAATAAAAAAAGCAACAAAATTTCTTTCATCACTTTTAAATACTTATTTAGCTAAAATATCTAATGCCGCCTGCAACTGCTTATCCGTTTCATCACAAGGATTATCATAATACTCTTTATTTAATAATACTACTTCGTCTGGCTCTAATCCTTTTTTCTCAATAGACTTTCCTTTTGAAGTAAGCCATTTCTGAGTAGTATACTTAACACTAGACCCTGTTGATAAAAGAATAGACCTCTGTACAGTACCTTTTCCATAAGTAGTTTCCCCTACATAAGTTGCATTCTTATAATTATCCATAAAGCAAGCAATAACTACCTCAGCTGCCGAAGCCGTTGAATTACTACCTAACAAAACAATAGGATAAGTTCTTTTCTCATTATCAGAAGCATAATACTTCTTTACTCCATCATTATTTTCAATTTGATATAAAACGGTCTTCTTATCAAAGAATAAATCCAATACTTTTTTAGCTTGAGCTAAATATCCACCTGGATTTTCTCTTAAATCAATAATCAAAGAATCAATATTTTTCTCTTCTAAAGACTCTAACTCTTTTTCAACCTGTTTAAATATATTTGATGAAAAAGACTCTATAAATAAATATCCTATCTTCTTATCATTTTTCTCTATTACTTTACTATGAGTATAATTTAACTCTACCTTAGTTCTTTTAATAGTAAAAGTCTTTTCTTTATCTTTTCTTAAAACTGTAATTTTAACTTTAGTATTAACTTTTCCTCTTACTAAATCAGATATTTCCGTACTATTCATCTCAGTAACATCTTTATCATCTACTTTAATAACTACATCATCTACTTTTAACCCTGCTTCTTCTGCAGCAAGCCCTTTATACACTTGAGCTACTATATTCTTTCCCTCTACTGTCTGAATAGCGGCCCCTATTCCTGTATAAGTTCCATCTATAGATTCATTAAATTCTGAAGTAGCTTCCTCATTCATATAAACTGAATAAGGGTCCCCTAATCTACTAACCATTCCTGAGATAGCTGCTTCTAATAATTCTTTATCTTTAGCATCACTAAAAGAATTCTCTCTAATATTATCATAGACTTGTATAAATTCTTGCAACTCATCAGATACTTCTTCACCTGACATTGGATTTCTTCTATATGTTACAAGAAAACCTATAATCATACCAAAACATATTGATAAAATTATCATCCAACAAACTTCAAAGCCATTAAAAGTAAAACTTTTCTCATCTTCTATTTTCTTTTTATTAGTAGTCTTCTTCTTTTTCTTCTTATCATCTTTCTTCATAATCTACCCCTAATTAACCTAAATAATTTAAAATATTGTCTATACCCTCAATATATTCTACTACTTTATCATCACTAAATTTAATCAAAGTAGGTCCATTAATCATAAGTTCATCTATATTCTTAGGCTCTTTATTTACATCTTCCTCAGTTGCATATTCTTTATTAAAAATATTACTCATATCTGCTTCATATAAAGGAATTCTTTCATCTTTATTTCTATAAGTATAAACTTTACTACTAATTGCACTATTATCATTATTAGATTTATCATAATAAACAACCAAGTATTCACTACCAGCTCTATTAAAACTAGACCCTACTAGTATTTCTTCTGAAGATATATAAGTTTCTGTATCTTCTTCACTAGTACTATCATCTTTCTTTGTAACTTTTACTGTTATTAAATAAAATATACCTAAGAATATTAAAACAACTAATATAACTATAATTATATTTTTTAATTTAATATTTTCTTCTTCATTAATTTTTTTGCTTTTTCTAGTATTTTTCTTTGCCATTTCTAATCACCATATTTATAATATCAAATTATTAATAAAAAGTCCATTTTTAACATAAATGTTCTCATTTTTAAAGCCTTTTCTAAAATGATAACCCATCTTAAAAAAAATGCTCAATAATTAAACAGTAAACCTATAACTCACCAAAATTTAAAACTTTTTATATTTATTATAGTACCTATTTTTCATTATCTTCTATTTCTTTTTTTTCATCGATATATTTATAATTTAAAGCATTATTACTTGTTACTATTGACTCTCCTAATTTTATTTCAAGATCATCTCTAGCAACTTTTGCAGTATTGCCGCCCATTTTCGCTATTTTTTTATTTTGTTCTAAACCGTAAGGTTTATGCTTTCTCGCAATTTCTCTTGTTGCTATTTCTCCTAAATCTGCAAGTGCAACTTCAACATCAGACATATTATCTCTTAGAGATTCTTTTCTAAGGCCTTTAAATGATTTATACTCTTTTGCAGTCATGCCAGACCATTCTTTATAAATTTCATTTGTTAGAATTGCATATTCTTTTGATTCAGTTATTCCACCATCTTTCCATACATCAGTAAGTTGTTTTCTATCTTGAATACCTTTAATTCTTTTAGCAATCCATTTTTCATCATAACCTTTAGCTCTATATAAGTCTATCGCTCTTTGTGCTGCTAGTGACGGATCAAATGTTTCGTCAATTCTTTCACTACCTAATTTTGCTAACCACTGTTTGATAGGCTCGGCATTTTTACTTGGAATTGATTCAATTATTCTAAACATTCCTTCGATATCAACAACATCAGTCATACGATATTTACCATCTTTAGCTTTAAGTTTCAAAGCGTTACAATTTGTAACGGTTTCATTTCCTTCATCTTTAAGCCTCTTCTTAAGCACTCTCCAATATGTTTGTGGATTATCGCTTTCTGAAACAACACCAACTATATCGACAACACTAATAAAATATTTTTCTGCTTCCTCATCCCAAACAGTTCTAATTGTTTCATTATTAAATATTTTGTTTACTAAATGCATTTTATCTTGATTCATAAAGTTCCTCCTCTGATGTAAATATTATACCAAACATTTGTTCTTGCTGCAAGTCTTTTTTTAAATTAACTTAACTAAAATGAAAATCCCTCTTAAAAGAAAAAACTGCTCAAATAATGAACAATTTTTATTTCATAGTAGGCAAGCTATAAATAGATTGAGCTATTTCAATTAATTCATCTTGATTTAATACATCACTAACTAAATAATACTCTATTCCATTACTCTCCCAAGATAATGAATTATCTGTCATTACTCCTAAAGAATCCATTAACCTATAAGGCTCACCATATGTAGGTATAATAGTAAATTCTTCCATACTAGTAGCATTTTCTTCTACTAACAAGAAAGGTTTTTCTCCATCAAAAGTCATAATAACTCTTTCACCATCATCTTTTTTTATTTTTTCTTCATCTACTAATTTAGTTCCACTAGGTAGAAAAAGTGGATATATAGCTTCATCAAAATTACCTGTTTGCTTAGCTTCTATATTATCATTTTTTTCATCCATCACTGTATTTAAATCAAAGTAATCTTTTTTAAAATTAGGTGTATAATCAATTTTTTCAAAATTCATCTTCATACAAATAACATCATTTTTATCATAAACAGTAACTTTCTTTATTTTTAAATTATTATTAAGTTCAATTTTTTGTTTACTTAAATTTCTATTATTAGGATAATTAACACTAGTTATAAATGAATACCCATTCTCTTCTTTAGCAAATTGTCTTTTTTCATCTTTATTAATATCATTAATTAAAGCATTTAATAAATATATTTGCGAATTACTATAAGGCCAATCGCTTTGAAATTTAAAACTTTTATTTAATGAGGGCGTTAAAATATAAACACCACTATCATTTTTTAAAATAACCTGCGTATGACTATTAGCTTTATTAGTAAGTTCTATTCTATAATAATTATCTTTCTTGAAACTAGCAACTATTTCATAATTATATACATCATCATTATTAGTAATTTCTAAATCTCCCTCTAATTTATATGCTGAAGCCTTATCTAATTTTTTATTAAGCTCTTTTACAATACTTTTCTCACTATATTTATCACATCCACTAAGCATAACTACCATAATAACTAAACATAAAATTTTTTTAAACATATTTCACCCCATAAACTTTCTAATAAATTATATGGAGTCTAATACAAATTATTACAAAAAAAGAATAGTAACTATCCTGAAATTACTATTCTAACTTCTTTCTTCTTTGATTCATAAGTAAGTCTTAAATCATTACCTCGAACTTTAACTTGAACATTATGTTCCCCTACTCCATAACCATCTAGGTCAATATAAGCAATTATATCCGTAACATCTAATTTATTTATAACTTCTTCACTACCACTAACAACAACTGTTACTTTTCTATCATTTTCGGTAGCGGCCTGAACACTTAATCCACTAGCTAAGTTTTCTGACCTTACTGATACATTCGCAAATTCTTTTGTAATTGAGTTATCAACTGCTACTTTAATTGAAATAGTCTTACTACTCAATTCTGTAATTCCTTTAGGTCTTTTCAATGTTACATTAAAGTCTTTATCTTTGTCAAGTCCATTAACATCAATTTCTACATCTAACTGTTCAATATCAGAAACAGCCTTATCTTCACCATAAACTGTAATAGTTGAAATACTTGGCGTCAATGATTTAATAGCTTTTCCGAAGGCTAAGTTACCTGTAGGTACTATTCTAACTGGAATTTCTTTACTAGGTGATGTAATAGTAACTTTAGCTTCAACAGTCTTAGGAACTATTTCTACATCAACCATTTTACCATCATTATCATAAGCAACTAATGGTATATCTTTTAATGTTAACTCACCTGCTTTAGGATTAGGTATATTATCAACATCAACCAAAGCTCTAACTGAAGCTACTTTTTTAAGTTTATATTCTGCTCCTTTTATAATTACATCAGTTCTATCAAGTTCAACATCATCAATATATAATTTCTTATCTAAATTATCTTGATGTAATATATCATAAGTTAAACTTTTTGTTTCACTAACTTTTTCATAAATAGTAACTGTTACTTGTGATGGGTCTAATTTATAATCAAGTGATTTTAATCTCTGTGTATACTTAAGTGTAACTTTATGATTACCAGGCTTTAACCCTGTTAAATCAACAGATACATCTTTAGCAGGAGATTGCTTAGCTAAAAAGATATGTCTTCTTTGTCCTATCAAAGTAATATCTACACTTTTAGGAAGCCCCTCTACTACATATAACTCTTCATTATATACTGCTGAGACCGGTCTATCATATAATATTTCCGCATACTGGTCTATCATAACATTTGACTCTTGGTCTACTATAATAAATGTTCCAAAAGCTAAAATCAAACTAACTACAATTAAAGTCGATTTTTTAGAAGCAAGCCTATCTATAGACTTAGAACCTGCACTAAACAAATCAGAAAGTCTTAAAAATAATTTTGTAATTGGAGTTATCAACCATTTATCAAAGAATGAACCAATATGATGAAAAATACCCTTATTATTCTTATCTATCTTCTTCATATATCTCTTCCTCTTCCATTTCTAATTCCAAATCTATATCTTGTTTAGGTTTTAACTCATCAATTAACATCATTCTAACATCATCAATTGTTAAATTATAAAGCATTTCTCCTTTTACTGCTATAGAAACTCTTCCTGTTTCTTCTGATACTACTATACATATAGCATCCGTCTCTTCAGCTAAACCTAAAGCCGCTCTATGTCTTGTACCTAGTCGTCTATTTAGTTTAGGACTACTACTCGTTGGAAAAACTGCTCCTGCACAAGTTATTCTATCACCTTGAATTATAACTCCTCCATCATGCAAAGGATTGCCCTCATAAAAGATAGCTATTAATAAATCACTTGATAAATCGGCATATAACTTCTTAGCTTTATCAATATAATTTCCTAAACTAATATCTCTTTCAATTACTATTAAAGCCCCTATCCTTTCTTTTCTTAAATAGTCAATCGCATTAACCATTTCATAAACCATTCTTTCACGTTCATCTACAGTTAATACTTTATGTCTACCTAACAATTGACTTCTTCCTAATTGTTCTAAAATATTTCTAATTTCCGGTTGAAATATAACAATTAAAGCAATAGGTCCCCATTGAATTACATATTCTAACAATACACCTATCGTAACAAATCCACAAAAATCACTTACAAATTTTAATATTATAATAAAAGCTACTCCTTTAAAAATTAAAGAAAGCTTAACGTTATTTTTAATATTTTTTAATATGAAATAAAAAATCAACCACACTAGTGAAATATCAGCAATATTTCTAACTAAGGATATAACATCAGTTAATGTTATTGACATCTTTATACCTGTCGAGTAGACATCTCGGCATTCCTCTCTTTCTAATTGTATTTTATTCATTGTGAGAAGTTTGTCTGACGCCCC
>CANQIL010000015.1 GCA_947624045.1 uncultured Bacilli bacterium | reverse complement strand
ATAAAAGGTATTTATCCTGCTGGTGAGGGAGCAGGGTATGCTGGTGGAATAACATCTGCTAGTATCGATGGTATAAAATTAGCTGAAAAAATAGCCCAAAAATATAAAAACTAAACGTTAAAAAGTTATTACTTTAGACGTAATAACTTTACAAAATTGGTAAATACCTATATAATTTATATAGAATTTGGAGGTTTACTTATGTATTATAATGCTAAGAAAGAACGACTTAAAAATATTATTTATATTACTATAATATTAGTTGTTGCTCTTTTTTCAACCCATTACATATATTATAAATTTAAAGAAGAACGTAATATTGACTATAATTCTGAAAATATAGATGTAGTCTTTCATGAAAAAACAGCATCTAAAGTAGCTTTATATAAAATAACACCTGTCACAGACTCAGTTGGTCTTTCTTCTAAAGCATATACTTTTACAGTAAAAAATAATTTAACTGAAAAAGTAAATTATAAAATAAAATTAGTAAAAGATATAAAAGCAATTAAAGATGATGAGTGTGATGATTATCAAATACCACTAGAATATATTAAAGTATCTATTAAAGAAGATAAAGATGATAATGTTATTTATAGTTTAGCTGATTTAGAAGATAATATTTTAAAGGAAACTCAAATTCCTGCTTTAGGAGAAAAAGATTATTCGATTAGATTATGGACAGCTCAAGATAGTATACCTTCAGGAAGTCTTTTACATTATCATGGTTTAATTCAAGTTTTAGAAGAAAAATAAGAGGTGGTTTACATGGACATAGATTTAAGTCTTTTATATAGTAATGCTAAAGATAAAATAGATATTTCTAATATTTATAGTATTCCTAAGGAATATATTACAAATAACCAAGTTATTTCTTTAGATAATATTAATGTCAAAGGAGCTATTACTAAAGAAGAAGATGAGTTATATGTAAAAATGCAAGTAGAGGGGGTTATGCTTTTAGAAGATTCTATTTCTTTAGAGCCTGTAGAGTACCCATTTTCTTTAGAATATGATGATATTTTAGAAGAAAATTGCAAAAAAAGTGAAAATATACTTGATATATTTCAGTTTTTGTGGGAAAATATTGTACTAGAGGTTCCCTTACAGTTTACTAAAGTGGAAGATTTAAGTAAATATCAAGGGGATGGATGGAGATTAATTAGTGAAGAAGAGCTAATTAAAGAGGCAAATCCATTTAAAGAAATTTTAGATAAAGAAAATAAGGAGTGATTATAATGATGAAATTAGATATTCAAATGTTTGCTGTTCCTTTTCATAGAGTTTCAAAAACAAGAAAAAGAATGAGAAGAAGTCATAATGCTTTAGAATTACCTGGAACAACAAAATGTCCATCTTGTGGTGAAGTTATTAAGCCACATAGAGTTTGTCCTAAATGCGGAAGCTATAAGGGCAAAAAAGTATTAGATACAAAAGAAAGTGAGTAATATTTACTAGAAATCTTTTTGGGAGCTATAAGTTTTTCTTATAGTTTTTTTATTTTTCACTTGACAATACGGTATGGGGGGGGGGTATGCTATAGTTAGATAAAAATAGAAATAGTGGAAAAAGGTGTTAGAAAAAATGAATAGTAGAAAAATTAAATTAATTATAATAGCTTGTCTATGCTTGGTCGTACTAGGTTTATCAATAGGTTATGCTTTATTGTCAACTAGATTAAATATAACAGGTACCGCTAAGGTGCCGGCTAGCACGTGGGATGTAGTTTTTTTAACAGATGAAATACAAACTACCAAGACAGGAATGGCTAAATGTAATATAGGTACAATTGAGGGAACAAGTATTTCCGGAATGAGTGTAGAATTTACAAAGCCAGGCGATGCTTGTACTTTTAGTATACCTGTAAAAAATAATGGAAACATATCAGCTAAATTAGTAGATGTAACAGGGAAAAGTTCTAATTTAACATTTGTAGGTAAGGGGAGTACTGCTTTAAGTGACCAAGAATTATTACAAAGTAATGTCGTTTATGAAGTAAATTATGGAACTACTCAAATAAATGGAAATACTGATTTTTCAAGTATAGACTTGTTAAAATCAAATAATCAAGTAACAGTAACTTTAAGAGTAACTTTTAATCATAGTGCCGAAGATATTCCTAAAAATCCTGTAACATTAGGGGGATTAGATAGGGGTTTTATCTTTGAAAGTTTATCTGAAGAAGAAAGTGAAGGGCAAAGTGGTTCAAGCTTAGACAATATACCAAATCCACCAGAATTAAATGGAGATATGATACCAGTCTATTATGAAGCAACAAGTACAACAGAGGGAACTTGGAAGAAAGCAGATATAAATAATGAAAATAATGATTGGTATGATTATAGCAAGCAACAATGGGCAAATGCTGTAACGGTCACAGAAAGTAGAAGAAATTACTATAAAAATGAAGCAAATGTAGGAACAACTATTTCAATGGAAGATATAAATACAATGTGGGTGTGGATACCAAGATACTCTTACACCATAAAAAGTGAAAATGGCAAAGATTATTATGGCAAAGCTAGTTTTGAAAATGATAAACCTACGAGAAGCTTACCAGGCGAAATAGATGTAAAATTTATTGCAAAAGTAACCGAAACGGGAAGTGCTCAATATACAGGAAGTACTCCAACCAATTGGCGTACCAATGAAGCATTTGATTTTGGTGGAGAAAAGAAAAGTGGCATATGGGTTTCCAAATTTGAAACAACGGGAAATTTATTATTAGATGCTCAAGCTTGTACTAATACAAGTTGTAATGTAAGCAGTGTAACAGTAAAGCCGGGACTAAATTCATTAAGAATTCAACGAGTAAGTAGCTTTTACTTTATGTCAAGAAGTATGCAAGTAAGTTATTCAGATATTTATGGATTCGATGAAAATAGCGGTGACTTACATTTGATGAAAAACGATGAATGGGGAGCAGTAGCTTATCTTTCGCAAAGTAGATATGGAAAATATGGAAATAAAGATTATTCAGGAGAATATAAAGAAATATACAAAAATAACGATAGCAATTTTATAACAGGCCATAGTGGAGGAAGTCCAAATACAGGTAGTTCAGACAAAAAATATGCATATAATGACATGACTAGCTTAGGAACAGGGCAAGGCCAAGCCGGCCCCGGAGCTTCCACTACCGGAAACATATATGGAGTATATGATATGAGTGGTGGAGCTAGTGAATATATCATGGGAATTGTAGAATATGATGAACAAGGTGTATATGAACATAATGGTCAAGTCGTAACTGGTGGCTCAGAATTTTTTGGTTTAAGTAGCGATGGAAGCCAAATTGGAACATATGAATTTCCTAAGATGAAATATTATAATAAATATAAAAATGCTCTTCCCCTATCTAATGATTGGACAACTTCAAAAACAAATTATGCTTGTAATAATGGTATATGTTATGGACATGCCATAAGTGAAACATCAAAATGGTATAATGATTATACTGATTTTGTTAATCATAGGTACCCCTGGTCAGTACGTGGAGGCTACTATGATGATATCCTTGTTGGAATTTTCAGTGCTAATGATGATAGTGGCTATGCAAGTAACTACAATTCATGTCGCCTAACTCTAACCCCATAGGGAGATTTGAAATCTCCTTTTTTTGCTAATTGACAAGAGAACATAAGTTTGATATTCTATTACTAGAAAAAATTTTGTTTTATTCTTTTTCTGATATATAATAGAATGTAGGTGATAATTTATGCTAGAAGATAATTTGTTAATAGTGTGTCCAAATAATTTAAAATTAAGTATTTTAAAAGACTTAAGTAAAACTGATAAAATATATGATATTAAATTTATGACTAAAGAAGAATTTAGAGATAATTACTACTTTAAAATAGATAAAGATTCAGCCATACTTTATTTAATGGAAAAATATCAATACGATATAGATGTATGTAAAGTATACTTAAATAATTTATATATAATAGATGATAATAAAACTTATCATTCTGAAAAATTAATCTTTTTACAAAACTTAAAAAAAGAACTTAACGATAATAACTTCCTCCACTATAACAACAATTTCCCCAATATTTTAAAAACAAGAAAAGTAATTGTCAAAGGATATTATGACTTAGAAAAATATGAAGAAGAAATGCTTTTTACTAAAATAGAAGTTCCTAATAGTACCCTAGATACCTTTGTTTATAAATGTGAAACTCTAGAAGAAGAAATAAATTATATAGCTATTGAAATAAGAAAGTTAATCAATAAAAATGTTCCCCTAAATAATATCTACCTAGCCAATGTTTTAGAAGATGACTATTACTTATTACGCAAGATATTTTCCTATTATAAAATTCCTCTTAATATGCCTAGTACTGAGAAAATTTATGGTACTAAAGCGGTATCAGACTTCTTAAAAAATGATACTCTTAATGAAGATTATCCTCTTATAAATAAAAAAATAATTGAAGTTTTAAATGACTTAGTAACTATTGAAGATAGTCCTTTAAAAAAGCTCCTTTTAAAAGACAAACTGCAAAATATTACTTTGCCTAGTAAAGAATATAGTAATGCTGTTAGAATAGTTAATCTTTATAACTATACTTTTACCGAAAATGACTATGTTTTTGTAATGGGCTTTAATCAAGATATCTTACCTAAGACAGTAACAGACGTATCCTTTATAGAAGATAATATTAAAGATGAAGTACCTCTTTATAAAACTAATTATCTAAATAAAAGAAATAAAGATACCTTAATCTACCTCTTAAGTAAAATTAATAATCTCTTTCTATCATACCGTTTATCTTCATCATTTAATACTTACTATAAATCTTTCTTAATTGATGAGTTAAATATTGAAGAAAAAGATCCACCAATAGATACCTATATTTATTCAGATACCTATAATAAAATAAGACTAGGAATAATGCTTGATAAATACTCATTATATGGTGAAAAAGCAAACTACTTAGATGAGCTTTTATCAACCTACAACATTTCTTATGCAACCTATGACAACACATTCACAGGTATTAATCAAGACACTTATCTAAAACACTTAGACTATCCTTTAAAATTATCTTATACTAAGCTAAATACTTATAATCAATGCTCATTCAAATACTACCTAGATTATGTTTTAAAACTAAATACTTATGAGGAAGAGTTTTATCAATATATTGGTAATATGTTTCATAAGATATTATCTGTTTGTCATAATAAAGACTTTGACTTAGAAAAAGAATATTTAAAATACTTAGAAAAAAGAGAACTAACTTTAAAAGAAAAAATCTTACTAGTTAGAATAAAAAAGAATCTTTATGAACTAATAGATACTATTAAAAAGCAAGATTTACTTACCGGGTATGATGATAATTACTTTGAAAAAGAAGTAACTATTCCTTTACGAAAAGATATTGCGGTTGACTTAGTAGGCTATATAGATAGAATTATGTTTTATCAAAAAGTAGATGATTATTATTTTTCTATCATAGATTATAAAACAGGTACAATTGATACCAATATTACCCCATTAAAATATGGCTTACATATGCAACTACCTATCTATTTATATTTAATAAACTATGGTAAAGTCTTTAATAACCCTATCTTTACAGGTATATATTATCAAAATATTTTATTTGATTATCCTACTTGGTCTAATAAAGTAAATGAGCAATTAGAACAAAGATATTACTTAAATGGTTATTCTACTGAAGATACCAGTATCTTAGAAAGATTTGACTCAACATTTACCGATAGTAAACTAATTAAAAGTCTAAGTTATAATGACAAAGGCTTTAGTTACTATTACAAAAATAAAGTTATCTCTAATGACTTAATGTATAATCTTATAAAATACACCAAAAGAAAAGTAGATGAAAATACTTCATCATTACTACAAGCTCAATTTTCTATAAATCCTAAAAATTATGCTACTAAAGAAGATGCTTGTAGTTACTGTCCTTACAAAGATATTTGTTATAAAAAAGATAAAGATACTATTTATCTTGATAAAGTAGAGGACTTATCATTTCTAGAAGAGGAGGTATACTAATGTGGACCATTGACCAACAAAAAGCCATTGATTTAGAAGGCACAAACATCATTGTTTCCGCCGGAGCTGGCTCTGGTAAAACAGCTGTTTTGTCAGAAAGAGTGCTTCGTAAAGTTAAAAGTGGTATTCATATAAATGAACTTTTAATACTAACATTCACAAAAGCCGCCGCTTTTGAAATGAAAGAGCGTATCCGTAAGAAACTAAAAGAAGCTAACTTAAAAGAAGAAGCTAATCTAATAGATAGTGCCTTTATCACAACTTTTGATGCTTTCTCTTTAGCTTTAGTTAAAAAATATCATACTAAGCTTAATGTCACTCATAACATTTCCATTACTGATGAAGTCTTAATTAATTTTGAAAAGAAAAGAATCCTAGCCGAAATAATGGAAGAAAACTATCTAACTTGTTCTAAAAATTTTACAAATCTAATAAATAACTTTTGTCTTAAAGACGATGAAAAACTTCAAGAATATCTGCTAAATATTTATAAAAAGCTAGAACTAAAATATGATAAAGAAGCCTTTTTAAATACTTATATCGAAAAATACTACTCATCTGAAAATATAGACAATCTTTTAAATGAATATAACACTATGCTTTTAGAAAAAATAACTGAGATGAAAAATATTTTACAAAAGATGAGTCTTTATCTAGACGGCAGTTACATAGAAGAAGTAGAAACATCTTTAAAGAGCCTACTTGAAGCCAAAGCTTATCAAGATATCAGAAATAATCTTGATATAAAAATAAAAATGCTACCTAGAAATAGTGATTCAGAAGTAAAAACTTTAAAAAGTACTTTAACAGACATCTATTCAGAAATAAAAGACTTAGCTTCTTATGAAAATGAAACGGAAATAAAAGAAGAACTACTGGCGACTATGGAAAATGCTACAACCATAATTTCTCTACTACAACAATTAGATAAGCGTCTTACTAAATTTAAAAAAGAAAATAACTTCTATACTTTTAATGATATAAGTAAAATGGCTATTGATGTCGTGGTTGAAAATAAAGATGTCTTGGCAGAACTTAAAAATACTTTTAAAGAAATACTAGTTGATGAATACCAAGACACTTCTGATATTCAAGAGAAATTTATTTCCTTAATAAGTAATAATAATGTCTATATGGTAGGAGATATTAAACAATCAATCTATCGTTTTCGTAACGCTAACCCCTATATCTTTAAAAATAAATATGACACCTATAGTGAAAAAAAAGACGGTATAAAAATTGACCTCTTACAAAACTTTCGTTCCCGTGATGAAGTCTTACAAAATATAAATATGATATTTGACTTAATAATGGATGATACGATAGGAGGAGCTAATTATAAAAAAGCTCATAAGATGATTTTTGGCAATAAAAGCTATAGTGAAGAAGGACTTACTAAGCAAGATTATAATATTGAGCTTTTAACTTATGATAAAAATATCAAAAGCGCTAATCGTGATGAACTAGAAGCCTTTATAATAGCCGATGACATCAATAGAAAAATAACATCTAACTTTCAAATCTTTGATAAAGACACTAAAACAGTTCGCCCTTGTACTTATCAAGACTTTGTAATCTTAATCGATAAAGGTACTAGCTTTGATTTATATAAAAAAATATTTGAATATAATAAAATACCTCTTAATATTTTAAGAGAAGAAAAAATAGGTAAAGATAAAGACATTTTAGTTATAAAAAATCTCTTACGTTTTCTAATTTGCTTAAAAGAAAAAGACTTTGACTTAACCTTTAAATATACCTTTATCTCTCTAGCTAGAAGTTTCTTATTTCGCCTAAGTGATGAAGAAATATATGAAATATATATAAATGATACTTATAAAGATACGACTCTTTACAAAAAATGTCTTGAACTATCTTTAAAAATAGATGAGTTATCCCCATCAGAATATTTGTACTTTCTTTTAGACCAATTAAATTATGATGAAGCCCTAGTAACATTAGGTAATATTTCATCATTTAGAGTTAGAGAAGAATATATTTATAAACTAATTACTGACTATGAAAAAATGGGTAAAACTATTTATGAATTTGCCGATTATTTAGATGAACTATTTAAAAAAGGTATTGATTTAAAATTTGAAAATAAAGAAAAATTAGACGACTCAGTTAGAATAATGACTATTCATAAATCAAAAGGTCTAGAATTTCCTATTTGTTACTTTGCTGGTTTTTCTAATGAATTTAACTTAAGTGAATTAAGAGAAAGAATAACTTTTGATAATAAATATGGCTTAGTCTTACCTAAAGTTAACGGTTACTATAAAGATACTATTGCGAAAACTCTTTTAAAACAAACAACAAGAAAAGAAGAAATATCTGAAAAAATACGACTTCTATATGTAGCGATGACTAGAGCTAAAGAAAAAATGATTATCGTAACTAAAGAATTAGAAGCTAAAGAAACTGATGATGTATCATTCTATGAAAAATATAAATATAATAACTTTTATACTATTTTAAAAAGTATTTATTCAAGTATTGAGCCATTTTTAAAAGAAAGTAAAGTTATAGTTAATCCTCTTTATAAAGAAAATAATAAAGAACTAGATATAAATATTTCTAAAACAGCACCTTTAATAATAGATGAAAACTATCCCGAACTTTTAGAAATAACTACTAGCCGCTTTTCTAAAGAACATCACTTAGTAACAGCTTCCGAAAAAAAAGCTATGGCTTTTGGTGAAGAAGTTCATCAAATATTAGAACAAATTGACTTTACTAATCCCGATTTTTCTAAATTTAATGTATCTGATGAAGTAATAGAAAATATTAACTATTTTCTTAATACCCCTTTAATAAAAGAAAATATTCATAAAAAAATGTATAAAGAATATGAGTTTATTTATGAAGATGAAACACTTAATCATGGTATTATAGATTTATTAATTGAAAAAGAACAGGAAATGCTAATTATAGATTATAAATTAAAAAATATTGATGATGTACTTTATGATAAACAGTTAAATGGCTATAGAAAGTTTATTAAAAATAAAACTAAAAAGTACGTAAAATGTTATCTTTATTCAATAATTGATAAAAAATTTAGAGAGGTGGAAGATGAAGATTTGCTTTGTATGTCTAGGTAATATTTGCCGTTCTCCTATGGCTAAATTTATGTTAGAAGAAAAACTAAGAAAGAAAAATATCAAAAATATTATGGTTTATTCCAAAGGAACATCTAATGAAGAAGAAGGAAATGATATGCATTATAAAGCTAAAGAAATACTTACCGAAAAAAACATTCCTTTTCAAAGACACTATGCTAGTAAACTAACTAAAGAAGATTATGATAAATATGACTATTTTATCGGCATGGATGATTATAATATAAGAAGTATGTCTTACTTATTTAACGATAGTGCCAAAATAAAAAAATTATTACCCCAAGACATTGCCGACCCTTGGTATACAAATGATTTTGAAACTACTTATAATGACCTAGATAAAGGCTTAGATGAGTTAATTAGCTCGCTTTTATAAAATTTTCCTTTTTCTTTACTAAATTTTTGTTTATAATTAAATTAAAGGATGGTGTAATTTATGTCTACTTTTCATATTGAAAGTAATAAAGAAGATATTGCTGATGTTGTATTAATGCCCGGTGACCCACTAAGAGCTAAATATATAAAGGAAAAATTCTTAACCGATGCCAAAGAAGTAAACTCCGTTAGAAATATGCTCGCCTATACAGGCTTTTACAAAGGCAAAAGAGTTACTGTTTTTGCTTCTGGTATGGGTATTCCTAGTATTGGTATTTATTCCTATGAACTATTTAAATTTTACGATGTAAAAAAAATAATTAGAATAGGTACCTCTGGTAGTTTTAATAAAAATATAAAATTAAGAGATATAGTTCTCTCAACTGGAAGTTACTGTAAAAGCTATTTCCCTTACCTTTTAGGTGGTGAAGATATTTCTTTTATTAACTCATCTACTTCCTTAAATGAAAAAATAACAAAAATTGCTAGAGATGGGAATATTTCCCTAAAAGTAGGACAAACTATCACTAGTGATGTCTTCGACCTTTATTGTGTCGATATCGATAAATTTCGTAGTAACTTCGAAGAAGATAAATACTTAGCTGTCGAAATGGAAGCCTTTGGTTTATTTTACGTAGCCAAACTTCTCAAAAAAGAAGCAACTTGTCTAATGACTGTGGTTGACTCATTATATGATAAAGACAGCCTATCTAGTGAAGATAGAGAAAAAACCTTAGATGAAATGATTACTTTAGCTTTAGATGCAACTTTATAGAAAGAGGGGAAAAAATGGAATATCTAAAAAAAGATTTAGGCTCTTATAACCTACACATAATAAAAACAGATAAATTTAAAACAATAACAGTACGTGTTATCTTTCATAGTCCCATAGTAAAAGAAGAAATTACTTTAAGAAATGTTTTAAGTGATATGTTTATGTTATCATCTAAAAACTATGATAGTAAAAGAAAACTAACTATAAAAGCCCAAGATTTATATGCCGCATCCATTGAAACAACTAATAATCGTCTAGGTAATTATATTGTTACTAACATATACTTATCTGTTTTAAATGATAAATATACCGAAGAAAATAATTTTGCTGAAAGCCTAAAGTTTTTAAGTGAAGTAATATTTAATCCTGATGTTGAAAATGGTAAATTCAAAAGAGAAAAACTTGATATTGTTAAAACTAATACCATTAATAATATTAACTCCGTTAAAGAAGACGCCACTAGTTATAGCTTAATGCGTATGGCTGAGTCTTATTCTAAAGATTCTCCTATTTCTTATCGTATGATAGGTTACTTAGAAGATTTAGAAAAAATAAATGAAGAAAACTTATATGACTATTACTTAAAAATGCTTGAAAAAGACTTTGTCGATATCTTTGTAGTAGGTGATGTTAAAGAAGAAGAGATAACCTCTTTAATAAAAGAAAACTTTAAATTCAAAACGGTCAAAAGAAAAAAAGTTCCTTATTTAATCGATAGTCCTGTTCGGAAAAGAAGATTATTTGCTAAAGAGACGATTGATAACTCACAAAGTAAAATAGCTATTTGTAATGTAACTACCAATCTTACGCCTTATGAAAGATTTTATCCACTTACTTTATATAATGTAATATTAGGTGGGGGCAGTGATTCTAAATTATTTAAAAATGTTAGAGAAGAAAACTCCTTGTGCTATACAATATCGTCAGTTACTAATAAATTAGACAACTTACTTATCATAATGGCTGGTATTGATAAGAGTAATTATAAAAAATGTTTAGAATTAATAGAAGAAAATATGCTTGATATGAAAAAGGGTAAATTTGGTGAGAAAGATTTGAAAGTTGCTAAAGAATATTTCACAACCGCTATTGATGAAATGTTAGAAAGTGAGCTTGGTATAATCGATAATTATTTGATGATGGAATTACTTGGTACCGAAGATTTTGCTATAAGAAGAGAAAAAATGTTAAATGTTACTAAAAAAGATATTATGAAAGTAGCCAAGAAAGTAAAAATGGATACAGTATTCTGTTTGGAAGGGATAAAAGATGAAGGAGATTAAATTAAAAAAATTAGATGTAAGTTGTTATGAAGAAGACTTAGCTAATGGCTTAAAAGTTGTCTTATTGCCTTTTATGAATAAGAAAAATTATTTTATTAGCTATGGAACTTACTTTGGAGCTGATATAACTTCTTTTGTTGTAAATAGAAAAGAAGTAAAAGTACCTAATGGTATAGCCCACTTTTTGGAGCATAAAATGTTTGAACAAGAAGATGGAATTGACCCTTTTACTTTCTTTTCAGAAAGTGGTACTGGCTCTAATGCTTCGACAAGTTATGAATATACGCATTATATTTGTTATGGTAATAAAGACTTTAATAAAAACTTACGTTACTTATTACAATTTGTAAATAAGCCTTATTATACCGATGAAAATGTTCAAAAAGAAAAAGGTATTATTGCCGAAGAATTAAAAATGTATGAAGATATTCCCGACTTTCAATTAGAAATGCGCTTAAGAGAAAATGTTTATAATAAAGGACCTAGACGTGTTGATATTGGTGGCTCAGTAAAAGATATCCAAAAGATAACGAAAGATGATTTATACTTATGTTATGATAATTTTTATACCCCAAGTAATATGTTTGTTTTAGTAGTAGGTAATTTTGATGTCGATGAAGCTATGAATATAATCAAAAGTGAAGTTGGCTCTATCAAAGATAAAAAGCTACCTACCGTAAAATTACCTAAAGAAGAAGCTAGTGTTAAGAAAAGTGAAGATAAAATTTATGGAAATGTTAAAGTTAATAAGCTAGGTATCGGTATTAAAATTGATGCAAGTAACTTAAAAATAGATGATATAACTTTAGATTTATATCTCAACATGATAACAACAATTCTTTTTGGAAGCTCATCAGAATTTAGAGAAAGAGTTAGAAATGAAAAGATTATCAATAACTTTTATATGGAATGGGAAACTTACCAGCAATATCATATCTTTTATATGATGGCTTCTACTACTGATACTAAAAAATTATTAGAAGAAGTAGAGTATGAACTTAAAGATTTAGTGATTAGTGAAGAATCGTTTGAACGTATGAAAAAAGTTTGGATCGCAAACGAAGTTAAGATATTTGATAATGTTGATGCTACCGTAAGTAATTTATTTGATGATTTAATAAAATATCGTAAAGTTATTCCTAATAAAATTGATTTAATTAGAAAACTAGATTTAGAAGAATTAAATAAATTAATTAAAAAGCTAGACTTTACAAATAAAAGTATTGTGGAAATGGAAGCCAAAGAAGAGTAAATTACTTTTCTTTTTTTCTAATTTATGATATTATGAATTTAGAAAAATTGAGGTGGACCTATGGATTTTAAAATAAGTGATGATATTGAAGAAGTAACTCCTAAGAAAAAGAAGAATATGTCTAATGGTATGAAAATGGTCATTGTCATTATTGTATCTTTAGTCGCAGGAGTATCAGTATTTTTAATTAGTAATTATTTCTTTGGTGAAAAAACAGAAGCACCTATTACATCAGAAGTTGTTAGTCTTACTGATAGTAATGTTCAAGAAGCCTATAGCTATGTAACTTATGGGCCTCAAGGTGAAAGGTATAAAAAATTTGTCGAAGAGGCTGGTGTTAGTTTAGAAAGCTTTACAAATGATGAGAAATTTATGTATGCCTTTATGTTTTCTACTAAAGATGACTTTATCACAACTGGTAATAAAGATGAAAATGGTCTAAATATTTATTCTATTTCTAATGATACAGTAAACGAATATATGCAAAAGTTTTTTGGAAGTACTGTTACATATGATACAAATTCTGAAGTAAAATTAGTTTTAGATTATAGTATTGATAATAGTAATATGACTACTTTAAAATATGACGCTACTAGTGATTCTTTTTTAGGAACATTTACTGGAGTAAGTGAAAAGAGTAATAATTTAATTTCCCCATATATTGCTGCCTTAGCAAAGGCTACTAAAAAAACAGATGACACACTAGAATTACAAGAGCGAGTTGTTTATACTGATTTAGTTAAAGGTACTGATAATACTTATACTTTAAGTATTTACAAAGATTTTGCCAAAAGCTCTCTTTTGGAATCAGTTCCTAATCTAACGGAGGAATCAATAAATCAAAATACAGTTAATATTACAAATTATTATGATAAAGCATCTATTATTAATTATAAGTTTAAAAAAGGTGAAGATGGTTATTATTTTGTAAATAGTACTATTACTAGTTAATATATAAAATTTTAAGAATGTGTAAAGCTTTTGCACATTTTTTATTTTTTTTCTTGACAGTACGGTATGGGGGGGGGGTATGCTATAGTTAGATAAAAATAGAAACAGTGGAAAAAAGGTGTTAAAATGAATAGTAGAAAAACTAAATTAATTATAATAGCTTGTCTTTGCGTGGCAGTCTTAGGCTTATCAATTGGTTATGCTTTACTTTCGGCTAATTTAAATATTAATGGTACAGCTAAAGTAGAATCTAAATGGGATGTAGTATTTTTAACTGGTGAAATAGAAACTACTAAAACAGGTACAGCCGAGTGTAGCATAGGTACAGTTAGTGGTACTTCAATAGAGGGTATGAGTGTAGTATTTAATAAGCCAGGGGATTCTTGTACTTTTACTGTTCCAGTTAAAAATATAGGAACTATTCCGGCAAAACTTGTTGATGTAACAGGTAAAAGTTCTAATCTAACCTTTTTAGGTGATTCAGCTGATCAAGATCTTTTAAGAAAGAATGTTACTTATGAAGTAAATTATGGAAAAGAACAAATAAAGGGAACAACTGATTTTTCTACTATACCAGTCTTAAATGAACAAGAAACAGAAACAGTAACCTTAAAAGCAACTTTCTTAAATTCATCAACAGAAATGCCTACAGGTGAAGTAATAATAGGAGGATTAGATAGAGCTTTTATTTATGAAAGCGTTATAAATGGAGAAGACAGTGGTTCAACTACACCTATAGTTGATAATATACCAAATCCACCGGAATTAAATGGCGATATGATACCAGTCTATTATGATAAAATAGATGATACAACAGGTGAGTGGAAGAAAGCTGATATAAATAATGTAAATAATAATTGGTATGATTATTCTAAACAACAATGGGCCAATGCTGTAACAGTAGTAGCAGAGGGAAAACAAACAAGAGATTATTATAAAAATGCCAAAGCAGGAACAACAATTAATATGGACGATATAAATACAATGTGGGTCTGGATACCAAGATACTCTTATACAATAAAAAGTGAAGATGGAAATAATTATTATGGTAAGGCTAGTTTTGAAAATAAAAATCCATCACAAGAATTACCAGGTGAAATAGATGTAAAATTCATATCAAAAGTAACTGAAACAGGAACTGCTCAATATACAGGAGATACTCCAACAAATTGGCGTACCAATGAAGCCTTTGATTTTGGTGGAGAAAAGAGAAGTGGTATATGGGTCGGCAAATTTGAGACAACGGGAAATTCATTTGATGGAACTCAAGTATGTACTGATACAAAATGTAATGTAGGTAATGTCACAATAAAACCAGGAGTGACATCATTAAGCAGTCAAACAGTAAGTAGTTTTTTTTACATGGCCCGAAGTATGCAACTAAGTAATGCAAGTGTTTATGGCTTTGATAAAAATAGTGGAGACTTGCACATGATAAAAAATGATGAATGGGGGTCCGTTGCCTACCTTTCTCAAAGCAAATACGGAAAGTATGGTAATTCTGATTATAGCGGAGCAAATAAAGAAATCTATCAAAATAAATCTAGTGAATATATAACGGGTTTAAGTAATGGAACACCAAGTCAAGAAAGTGCAATTGAATCACAATATGCTTATAATAATATGACTAAATTAGGAGATGGAAAAGGCCAAGCTGGACCTGGAGCTTCTACAACCGGAAACATAACAGGAATATATGATATGTCTGGAGGAATTTGGGAATATGTAATGGGAGTACTAGCTTATTATGAAGATAATTCACCAATGAGTGGGAACTCAATTACTTATAATTCAGGATTTACCGGAAAAGTATATCAAAACGGCACCTATGAAAATTTTGTAAATTCACCAAAAGAGCTTAATTTTCCTGATGAAAAATATTATAATTTATATAAAATTGGAACGTCAAAGGAAACAATGATGTTTGATCCAAACTTATCAAACTCATTAAAAGCTTGTAATGGTGGAGTATGCCATGGACAAGCCTTATCAGAAACATCAGGCTGGTATAGGGATTCGTCCAATTATATAAGTGTCTCATACCCTTGGTCCAGGCGTGGCGAGGAATCTGGTGATACCACTGCAGCAGGAATTTTTGGCAGTTATTTCACTTCTGGTGCAGGGTATGCCAATGTTGGTTCCCGTTTAACCCTAACTCCATAAGCTTGACAAGTTAATTAAGAATCGCATATAACTAAGGCCTAACTTTGGGATCTCTTAACTATGCTTGAAACTCCTTCTTTTTTTTTGGACTCATTTGCTTTATAATAAGTATGGATGTGATTTTTCATGAAACAAGAAAATATTCGTAATTTTTGTATCATTGCTCATATTGACCATGGAAAAAGTACCTTAGCTGATAGAATACTTGAAATAACTAATGCAACCTCAAAACGTGAATTAAAAAATCAAATGTTAGATGATATGGATATAGAAAGAGAACGAGGCATAACAATAAAACTAAATGCTGTCCAACTTACATATACTTATCAAAATGAAGAATATTATCTTCATCTAATAGATACTCCCGGTCATGTCGATTTTTCTTATGAAGTATCTCGTAGTCTTGCGGCTTGTGAGGGAGCCTTATTAGTAGTTGATGCCGCTCAAGGGATAGAAGCTCAAACGGTTGCGAATTTATACTTAGCCTTAGAAAATAACTTAGATATAATTCCCATTATAAATAAAATTGATTTGCCTAATGCTGATGTTGATAAGACTATAAAAGAATTAGAAGGACTAGGCTTTTCAAAAGAAGAAATAGTTTTGACTAGTGCTAAAACAGGAGAGGGCATTGAAAAACTACTTGAAAAAATAATAACAGTCATCAAACCACCTAAAGGCGATAGAACTGCTCCTCTAAGAGCCTTGATCTTTGATAGTCTTTTTGATAGTTATCGAGGTATCATAACTTCAATTAGAGTAAAAGACGGTGAAATACACGTCGGTGATGTAATTAAAATGATGGAAACTAATGCTACTTATGAAGTAATTGGTCTTTCTATCAATACCCCTAAAGAAAAACAAGTAGACTCTCTAAAGACTGGTGAAGTTGGTTATATTTATGCATCAATTAAAAGTATAAGCGATGTCTTAGTAGGCGATACCATAACCCTAGCCAAAAATCCTGCTACAAAAGCTCTTCCTGGTTATAAGCCCATGAAGCCAATGGTCTATTGTGGCCTTTATCCAATAGATGCTTCTAAATTTGAAGACTTACGAGAAGCTCTAGAAAAACTAAAACTAAATGATGCGGCCTTAACTTTTGAACCAGAAACCTCTAAAGCACTAGGCTTTGGCTTTAGATGTGGCTTTTTAGGACTTCTTCATATGGAAATAATTGAAGAAAGAGTAGATAGAGAATTTAATATCGACTTAATCGCTACTTCACCATCTGTTGTTTATCAAGTTATTTTAAATAATAATGATATACTTATGGTTGAGTCACCTACTAAAATGCCTAAAAAAGAAGCTATATCTAAAATATTAGAACCATTTGTCAAAGTAAATATTTATACACCTAATACGTATATAGGTCCCATAATGGAACTATGTCAAAATAAAAGAGGCAGTTTTATAAATATTGATTATTTAGATGACGTTAGAGTATGTATAAATTATGAAATGCCCTTAACTGAAATAGTATATGACTTTTTTAATAAACTAAAATCAATAACTAAAGGTTATGCTTCCTTTGATTATGAAGTAATTGGTTATAAAGAAAGTAATCTTGTTAAGATGGATATTTTACTAAATGGTGAAATAATAGATGCCTTAAGTGTAATAGTCCATAAAGACTTTGCTTATAATCGAGGTAAAGCTATTGTCGAAAAATTAAAAGAAATAATACCTAGAGCCTTATTTGAAATACCTATTCAAGCTAGTATTTCCAATAAAGTAATTGCGAGAAGTACTGTTAAAGCTCTACGTAAAGATGTCTTAGCTAAATGTTATGGAGGTGATATTACTCGTAAGAAAAAACTCTTAGAAAAACAAAAAGAAGGTAAGAAACGAATGAAAAAAATAGGTAATGTTGAATTACCACAAGAAGCTTTTATGAGCATTTTAAGTCAAGATGAATAAATTAAATAGATGCGTCTATATCCATATACCTTTTTGTGAAAATATATGTTCTTACTGTGATTTTTGTAAAATGTTTTATAATGAAAGAATTGTTGAAGCTTACTTAGAAAGCTTAGAAAAAGAAATAAAAGAGCTTTATCAAAATGATCTTATTAGGTCTATCTATATTGGTGGAGGTACTCCTAGTTGTCTTTCTCTTGAACAACTAAAAAGACTATTTAATATATTAGAAATATTTAAAAAAGATAAAAACTGTTCCTTTACTATTGAAAATAATTTTGAAAGTATTACTAAAGAAAAACTAGAATTATATAAAAATTTCAATGTTACTAGACTTAGCTTTGGTATTGAAAGTATTGATAAGAAAAACTTAGAATTATTAGAAAGAACTAATGATATAAAAAAGATAAAAGAAATAATTTCTCTAGCTAAAAAATTAGACTTTGATATTAATCTAGATTTAATGTATGCACTGCCTAGTGAGAATATGGCTACTTTAAATAAAGACTTAGACTTTTTATTTAGTCTTGATGTAAATCATTATTCAACTTATTCTTTAATTATTGAAGAGCATACTAAATTAAAAATAAAAAATATTAAAAACATTTCTGAAGATTTAGATTATTTAATGTATAAAAATATTTGTCAAAGAATGGAAGAAAAAGGCTATATTCATTATGAAATAAGTAATTTTGCTAAAGAAGGGTATGAATCAATTCATAATTTATGTTACTGGGAAAATGAAGAATATTATGGCTTTGGCCTTGGAGCTAGTTCTTATATAGATAATAAGAGAATGACTAATACGAAAAGTATAACTAAGTACTTAAAAGGCGAATATAATGATTATTTAGAAGTCTTAACTATTGATGATAAAATTGATTATGAAATTATTTTGAATCTTCGCTTAAAAAAAGGTATTTCCTTTGAAAGATTCTATCAAAAATATCAAGTTAATTTAAATGAATTATTTAATTATGAAAACTTAGTAAAAGACAAATTATTAGTTTTAGCAAAAGATAGACTTTTCATTTCTTCGGAAAAATGGTATATTAGTAATGAGATAATTAGAAGATTTTTGGAGGCAAGAGTTAAATGGCTACAGTAGTACAATTAGATAAGGTGCGTTTATTACAAACAGAAATTGATTATATTAAGTCAGATAGAATAAAAAAAGCTTGTTGTGAAATGGTTAAATTATTACCAGATTATTTTTTTGAAATACCAGCATCTTCTACTGGTAAGTTTCATCCAGAATATGCTGGTGGTGAAGGAGGACTTCTTCGTCATACTAAGGCTGCTGTTAGAATAGCTTTTGAATTGTTAAGTAATCCTTTAATAGGTGATAAGTATAAAAGTGATGAGAAAGATTTAATGATTATGGGTCTTATTTTACATGATGGTTTAAAATTAGGAATTGACAAGGAAAAATATACTCGTTTTGACCATCCCCTTTTAATGAAAGATTATATTAAGACTAATAGTGATAAGTTAGGACTAGAAGCAACTGAAATAGATTTTTTAGGTGATGTTATAAAGACACATATGGGTGTTTGGACAACAGATTATAATGGTAATGAAGTTTTAGAAAAACCTAAAACAAAATATCAAAGCTTTGTTCATATGTGCGACTATCTTGCATCACGTAAATGTATAATCTTGCCATTTGATAAAAATAACGAAATAAGCGCTTAATTGTTGCTTATTTTTGCTAAATAAAGGAGGTCTTTATGGCTGGAAAAATTATTGTTATTGAAGGAACTGATTGTTCTGGTAAGGAAACCCAAAGTACACTTTTAGAAAAAAGATTTTTAGCTGCTGGTAAAAAGTGTATTAAATTTAGTTTTCCTATGTATGAAACACCAACAGGTAAAATAGTAGGAGGAGCTTACTTAGGTAAAAAAGAAATAGGTAAGAGCTATTTTGAAGAAGGAGCCGTTAATGTTGACTCACATGTTGCCAGTCTTTATTATGCTGCCGATAGAAAATATAATATGGATAAGATAAAAAAATATTTAGATGAAGACTACTATGTTATTTTAGATCGATATACAACTTCATCTCTTGCTCATCAAGGTAGTAAAATTACTGATAAAGATGAAAGATTTAATATGTATCAATGGATTGATAAATTAGAATACTGGTTACTACAATTACCTAAGCCTGATAAAACTATTTTTCTTCATGTCCCTTATGAATATAACGTTATTTTAAGTAAAAACAGAGATAACTTAGATGATGCCGAAAAGTCTGAAGAACACTTAAAAAATGCCGAAAAAGCTTATATAGAATTATCAGAGTTATATAACTGGGATAAAGTAGAATGTATTAAAGATGGAAGTATTCGCTCTATTGAAGATATAAATGAAGAAATCTATAACATTGTCAAAGAAATTTAATAAAAAAAGAAATAAGCAATTACTTATTTCTAGGATATGGTTCTTTAGTATTAGTAAGACCAACAATATAATCAACACTAGTATTATAAAATTTAGCTAGTGTTTTTAAATGATATATTGGCATGTATCTTAATCCAGTTTCATATCTACTATATTGATTTTGGGTTGTTTTTAATAATTTAGCTATATCACTTTGTTTTAGGTCTTTATCTTCTCGCAAGTCTTTTAGTCTGTTCATTAGTTCCACCTCTAATATATTTTTACATATATCTAATTAAACATATTGACTTTATACCTAAATGGATATACAATTTTATTAAATATATCTAAATAGATATAATAAGAGGCACGATATGAATAATAGAAAAACTAAATTAATTATAATAGCTTGTCTTTGTGTAGCAGTATTAGGGTTATCTATTGGATATGCCTTGCTTTCAGCTAGTTTAAAGATAAATGGTACAGCTAAAGTAGAAGCTAAATGGGATGTAGTATTTTTAACTGATGAAATAAAAACTACTAAAACAGGTACAGCAGATTGTGATATAGGTAAAGTTAATGGTACTTCTATAGAAGGTATGAGTGTAGTTTTTAATAAACCAGGAGATTCTTGTACTTTTACTGTTCCAGTTAAAAATATGGGAAATATTCCCGCAAGATTAGTAGATGTAACAGGAAAGAGTTCTAACTTAACTTTTTTAGGCGATTCAAAAGATCAAGACATTTTAAGAAACAATGTTATTTATGAAGTAAATTATGGAACGACTCAAATAAAAAGTACAACTGATTTTTCTACTATACCAGTATTAAATGAACAAAAAACAGAAACAGTAACGTTAAAAGCTACATTCTTAAATTCATCAACAGAAATGCCTTCAGGTGAAGTAATAATAGGAGGATTAGATAGAGCCTTTATTTATGAAAGTGTTGTAGATGGAGAGACTAGTGGTACAGTAACTCCTTTAGTTGATAACATTCCGAATGCACCAGAATTAAATGGAGATATGATACCCGTATATTATGAAACTACAAGTGATACTGAGGGGACTTGGAAAAAAGCAGATATAAATAATGAAAATAATAATTGGTATGATTATTCTAAGCAACAATGGGCTAACGCAGTAACAGTTACTTCTGACGTAAGAGAAGAAATAAAAAAAGCTCCTGTTGGAACACCAATAAATATGGATAATATAAATACGATGTGGGTCTGGATACCAAGATATTCTTATACGATAAAAAGTGAGAATGGAACAGCCTATTTTGGCAAAGCTAGTTTTGGAAATACTAATCCAACAAGAGAATTACCTGGAGAAATAGATGTCAAGTTTATATCAAAAGTAACAGAAACAGGAACAGCTCAATATACAGGAAATACTCCAACAAATTGGCGTACAAACGAAGCCTTTGATTTTGATAGTGTTAAGAGAAGTGGCATATGGGTTTCCAAATTTGAGCCAACTGGTACATCTCCAGATTGCACCAATACAAGTTGTAATGTAAGTAGTGTAACAGTAAAGCCAGGCATTAATTCATTAAGAAATAGAAATGTAAGTAATTTCTACTTCATGTCAAGAAGTATGCAATTACATAATAATGATGTGTTTGGCTTTAAAGCAGATAGTGGAGACTTACATATGATGAAGAATGATGAGTGGGGGTCCGTTGCCTATCTATCTCAAAGCAAATACGGAAAGTATGGTAATTCTGAGTATACTGGAGCAAATAAACAAATATATCAAAACAAATCAAGTGAATACATAACAGGAAGTAGTAATGGGACTCCTAGTCAAGAAGAAACTATATCAATACAGTATGCCTATAATGATATGACTAATTTAGGAACAGGAAGAGGTCAAGCCGGACCCGGAGCTTCAACGACTGGAAATATATATGGAATATATGATATGTCAGGAGGAGCAGTTGATTATGTAATGAGTGTGATTAGCTATGATAATGATATGATTCCTATGTCAGGACACAGTCTTGATTGGAGTTCGGGTTTTAATGGAAAAGTTGGAAATGGTACAAAAAAAACAAATGGAGTAGATTTTCCATCTTCAAAATATTATAATGTTTATATGCGAAAAGATGGTATTGCAAATGGTGAAGCTTTTAATAAAGCTTGTAACAATAAAATATGCTATGGGCATGCTTTATCAGAAACATTTGAATTAGATACCGTAGAATCTGGCTGGTATAATAATCTGATGGATTATATTGGCATATGGAGTCCATGGTTTGGACGTGGTGGCATTTACTATGAAAATACGAGTGGTATTTTCAGTGCCTATGGATTACACGGTTCTGCATCTGAAGGTCGTTCCACACGCCTAGTCTTAACTCCATAATGTAAAAAAGTATTAATATTTCACAAATTTTCTTGTCGATAAAGCTTATAACTGCTATAATAAACTTGTATTTTAAGAGGAGGAATATTAATGCATAAATACGTATACTTATTTAGTGAAGGAAATGCTAATATGCGAGAACTTCTTGGCGGAAAGGGAGCTAACTTAGCTGAAATGACTAATATTGGTTTGCCAGTACCACAAGGTTTTACTATTACAACAGAAGCCTGCACTAAGTACTATGAAGATGGAAGAGAAATAAACTCTGAAATTCAAAGTCAAATTAATGAATATATCCTAAAAATGGAAGAAATAACAGGAAAGAAATTTGGCGATAAAGAAAATCCATTATTAGTATCTGTAAGATCAGGTGCTAGAGCCTCTATGCCAGGAATGATGGATACTATTTTAAATCTTGGTTTAAATGAAGATGTTGTTGAAACAATAGCTAAAAAGAGTAATAATCCAAGATGGGCTTGGGATTGTTATAGAAGATTTATTCAAATGTATTCCGACGTTGTTATGGAAGTTGGTAAGAAATACTTTGAAGAATTAATCGATAAAATGAAAGCTAAAAAGAATGTAACTCAAGATGTTGAATTGGATGCTGATGACTTAAAAGAATTAGCTAGAGAATTTAAAGAAGAATATAAAAATAAAATCGAAAGTGACTTCCCAACTGACCCTAAAGAACAATTAATGGGCGCAATTAAAGCGGTATTCCGTTCATGGGATAATCCAAGAGCTAACGTTTACAGAAGAGATAATGATATTCCTTATTCTTGGGGAACAGCTGTAAATGTTCAATCAATGGCTTTTGGCAATATGGGAGATGACTGTGGTACAGGTGTTGCCTTTACTCGTGACCCAGCTACCGGTGAAAAAGGCTTATTTGGTGAATTTTTAACTAATGCTCAAGGCGAAGATGTTGTTGCCGGAGTTCGTACCCCAATGAAAATTGCCGAAATGGAAGAAAAGTTCCCAGAAGCATTCAGTCAATTTAAAGAAGTTTGTAAAACATTAGAAGAACATTATCGAGATATGCAAGATATGGAATTTACTGTTGAACATGGTAAACTTTATATGTTACAAACAAGAAATGGTAAACGTACAGCTAAAGCTGCTTTAAAAATAGCTTGCGACTTAGTAGATGAAAAAATGCGTACTGAAGAAGAAGCCGTTGCGATGATAGACCCAAGAAACTTAGACACTTTACTTCATCCACAATTTGACCAAGCTAAGTTAAAAGAAGTAAAAGCTATTGGTAAAGGTTTAGGAGCATCTCCTGGTGCTGCAAGTGGTCAAATAGTCTTTACTGCTGAAGATGCTGAAGTTTGGCATAATAAAGGTAAAAAAGTAATTTTAGTTAGATTAGAAACATCACCTGAAGATATTACCGGTATGAAAGTATCTCAAGGTATTTTAACAGTTCGTGGTGGTATGACTTCACACGCTGCCGTTGTTGCTCGTGGTATGGGTTCTTGCTGCGTATCTGGTTGTGGCGATATTAAAATGAATGAGGCTAAAAAAGAGTTTGAACTTGGTGGTAAAACATTCCATGAAGGTGATGTCATTTCTATTGATGGCTCTACTGGAAATATTTATGATGGTGAAATTCCAACAGTTGAAGCTACTATCTCTGGAGAATTTGGTCGTGTTATGGAATGGGCTGATAAATTTAGAAAACTAGGTGTAAGAACAAATGCTGATACACCAAGAGATACTAAAAAAGCCATTGAGCTTGGTGCTGAGGGAATTGGTCTATGCCGTACTGAGCATATGTTCTTCGATGAAGAAAGAATCTTTAATATTAGAAAAATGATTCTAGCTGAAACAACTGAAGAAAGAGAAAAAGCTTTAGAAAAATTAATTCCATATCAAAAAGGTGACTTCAAAGCTATGTATAAAGAATTAGCTGGCAGACCAATGACAGTTCGTTATCTAGACCCACCGCTACATGAATTCTTACCAAAAGAAGATAGTGAAATTGAAGCTTTAGCTAAAGATATGAATATAACTACTGAAAAACTAAAAGCTAAATGTGATGAGCTACATGAATTTAATCCAATGATGGGTCATAGAGGTTGTCGTTTAGCTGTAACATATCCAGAAATTGCTAAAATGCAAACAAGAGCTTTAATGGAAGCTGCTATTGAAGTAAAAGAAGAAGATGGTTTTGATATAGTTCCTGAAATAATGATTCCTCTTGTTGGTGAAGTAAAAGAATTAAAATATGTAAAAGATATTGTTATTGAAACAGCAGAAGCTGTAAAAGCTGAAAAGAAATCTGATATGAATTATCATATTGGTACCATGATAGAAATTCCTCGTGCTGCCTTAACAGCTGATGAGATTGCTAAAGAAGCAGAATTCTTCTCATTTGGAACTAATGATTTAACACAAATGACATTTGGTTTCTCTAGAGATGATGCTTCTAAGTTCCTAAGTTCTTATTATGAGAAAAAGATTTACGAACAAGACCCATTTGCTAAACTTGACCAAGTTGGTGTAGGTAAGCTTGTTAAAATGGCTTGTGAATTAGGTAAATCTACAAGACCAGATATTAAATTAGGAATCTGTGGTGAACATGGAGGCGACCCATCTTCTGTAGAATTCTGTCATAAAGCTGGCTTATCATATGTTTCTTGCTCACCATTTAGAGTACCTATCGCAAGACTTGCTGCTGCCATAGCCGCTATTAATGAAAAAAATAATAAATAATTTTGCGATATAATTAAAATAATTAATCATAGTTAAAAAATATTAACGTATACTATTTGACACTTTCATAAAAATATAGTATACTTATATTGCATTTGAAAAAGTACGTAAATGTTTCTCGCTTCCGGGTGGCTAGCGAGTAATAAATAATCCCGGTCGACAATGTTTCTCGCTTCTGGGTGGCTAGCGAGTAATAAATAATCCCAGTTGAAAATGTAGGATAGCTTCATCGCAAGATGGAGTTTTCTTTTCCTTTATGACTTTTATAAATTAAAATGAAAATATAATTTAAAAAGTATTGACACAATCTATCATATTTTATATTAAGCGGTACCTAAGAAACTTTTGAAGCCTTAAGTGATTCAATTTCTAATTATTAAAATTGAGTTTTATTTTTTCTAATTAATGAGTAGTTTGACATAGATATAATTTTGTGATTAATAAGTTATATTTTTTATAAATATCTGTCCTTCAAAACTTTACAATTGACTTTTTCTAGAATTGCTTATAGTATTAATATTGAAAAACATAAGTATTTTAAGATCCAACATATAAAATAACTTAAATAATAATAATTTGAAAACGATCATTGATTTGTCTAATTTTACTACTTTTACAATAAAGATGATTTGATTAATAGAATAGGCGGTGCATTAATGAAAAAATTTTTAACAATTGTATTCTTTGTAGTTTTAATATATTGTATATGTATTTGTCTTATTATGAATAAGAATTCTATTTTTAAAACAAAATCAGAATATGAATCTTTCACTAATATACCTGGTGAGGGAGTAATAGATGATAAAAATCATATTTATTGGGATTCTAGAAATAAAGTCTTTTTCAAAGACAGTCATTTTAATAATTGTTATATAGCTGAAAGAACAAACGTTGAAGAAACTTTTTATATAAGAGAAACATATACTAGACGTTTTACAATAGATGAAAAGACCTGTAAAAGTATAAATTATGTATTAGCAAGAGGCAATTATCTATATGCTCTTACTAATAAAAGTATTAATGTCTATAATTTAAAAACAAAAAAAGTAAAAGTTCATAAAATGAATAAAAAATATAAAGTTTATGGAATAAAGGATAAAGAAATTTACTTTAAATACAAAAATAAATATTATAAAGTTGATAAAGATATAAATAAGAAAGTAAAAATAGATGAAATTCCAAAAGACTTTGATTATATACCTCAAAAATTTGATTTTTCAAAAAATGAGCCATAATTAGCATTTTTTATGCAAGGAAAAATGTTAAATCTTATTGCAAGGGCCCTGTCTTAATTGATAGAGCCCTATTTTTCTGTATTAGTTATTTGAAAATTTTATCAATACTTTTTGTATAAAATTATATTGATTTTGAAAAAATAAAAAAGTATAAAAAAAAACACATAATTTTATTGACAAGTAAAAAATGTATGCTTTATAATTTAATTATCAGTAAGAAATATTTATTATTGATTATTTTAAATTAATGATAGTAACTATAGTAACTAAGATTAAAAATAAGGAGTGATATTTATAGGAAGATATTTAGCAGCTGGAATACCAGCACGTATTCATATATATTGTAAATCTAAAAATTTTGACAAGTCTAGATTGAAAAAATTATATGAAAAATTATCAAAATATATTAGTATGGATTTATATTCTCATAAAGAATATGATACAGGAGATTTATTTGTCTTAAAAGATATTTCTAAAGAAGAAATATATAAAACATTATGTGAATTTAAGAAAGTAACTGAACAAGATTATACGCTTTTTCCTCCCGATGATGAATACTCTAGTTTGGAAGAAATTCTTTCCAATGATTTTAAATTTAAAATAGTTTATGGCTATGAAAAATATGGAAAGAATGGAAGAAAATATAATGGCTATTTTGTTAATGAAAATTTTCGTGAATTTGACATTGGCTTTTATACCGAACTATGGTTACTTAGAGATTGCGATTTAACTGGTTCTTTTGATTATGAAGTGGATATCCATATTGAATATTTTGATATTTGGATGGATATTGATAAAATAGATTCTGAAGATGAAACAACACTATTAGCCATTTTGAATAAATTTAAAATTAAAAGTTTTGCCAACTGCTCTGAATTGACAAAATCAATTCTATTTTACATTTCCGGATAATGTTATCAAAATGCAAAAAAACTTGAAAATGTTTCTCGCTTCTGGATGGTGCGACAAATAAATGATTCCAGGCGACAATGTTTTTCGCTTCCAGGTGGTGCGACTAATAAATAATTCTGGTAGAAAATATAGAATAACTTCCAAGATAAATTAACAAAATCATAAAAGTTATTGACTAATAAATATAGGTTTGATATATTATAAATCGAGTAGTGCCTAGAAAACTTTTGAAGCTCTAGGTCATTCAAAGGGACCGATGGAAGTTAGCAAATTAATTTCTTAATGGTCCTTTTAATTTACAATTGAAAATTTTTTTAGAAGTGCGACTAATAAATAATTCTGGTTGAAAATATAGAATAACTTCATCACGCGATGGAGTTTTTCTTTCTTTTATGATACAATTGAGTAAATTACTACATAGAAAAGCTTAATAAAAGTTGGGAGGTATTCATGAAAACTATTGTAAATACGTACATTGGAGCATATGGCATAATAGTAAAAAATGAACAAATCGCCTTAATCAAAAAGGCTAGGGGAGGCTATAAAGGAAAATTAGATTTACCAGGAGGAGGCATTGAACATACTGAATTACCTGAAGAAGCCCTTAAAAGAGAATTAATGGAAGAAGCAAACGTAGAAGTACTTAAATATAATCTCTTTGATGTAACTGCGACTAATATTGTTTGGAAAATAAAGCCTAACTTAGAAGAAGACTTGCACCATATAGGCATTTTATATACCGTAGTGACACTTTCTGATGCCTTAAAAGAAGATGGAGATGGTCGTGACTCAAATGGTGCTAAATGGTATCAGATAAAAGATTTAAAAAAAGAAATTTTATCTCCTTTTGCGACCTTTGCTCTTGAAAAATTAGGACATAAATTATGAAAAAAGCTTTTGATAAAAAAGATTTCCTAATCATAGGAATAATTACTTTTCTTTATGGTATTTTATCTTTTATAAACCTTGGCTCCTTTACAAATCCTAATACTTTTATTGATATAGACGCTAATGAAGAAGTATTAATTGAATTAGAAAATGAAACCTATGTTGCCAAATTAAAATTTTTTACAGGTGAAAAAGGTGAAAACTACGAACTACTTTTATCAAATGATAACATTACTTATGAAAGTTCTAACAATCTAGAATCAAGTGCCTTTGCTTGGACAGAATCCAAAGTTTTAGAATCTGCCAAATACTTACGCCTAATTCCTCAAGAAGATTCCTCTTTAGGTGAAATAGCTTTCTATAATAACTCCCAAGAACAAATTAAAATCAAAAAAATAACGCTAAATAATAAAAATATAACTTCTCTAACTGATGAAAAAGATACTATCCCTGAACAAATAAGTTATAAAAACTCAACTTACTTTGATGAAATATATTTTGCTAGAACGGCCTATGAATACGCTAATAATAAAAGAGCTTATGAATGGACTCATCCACCACTTGGTAAATTAATTCAAAGTATTCCTCTAAAAATATTTCATAAAATGGCTCCTTTTTACTATCGTTTAATGGGAAATATTGCCGGTATATTAATGGTTTTAGTAATGTATCTTTTTGGCAAGAAGCTTTTCCAAAAAAGACTTTATGCCACAACAAGCGCTCTTCTTATGGCCTTTGATACCTTTCATTTTGCCCAAACCCGTATGGGTACATCTGATAGTTTTTTAGTCTTATTTATCCTGCTTTCTTTTTACTTCATGTATAATTATATAAATAATGAAAATAAACATCGTAATCTTTTCCTATCTGGCTTATTCTTTGGCTTAGCTGTTGCGACCAAATGGATAGGCTTATATGCGGGCCTTGCCTTAGCCGTTATTTTCTTTACTCATATCATCAAAAACAAAGCCTTTTCTTTAAAAATAATTTCTCAAGGGTTCCTTTTCTTTGTTATAATTCCTTTCCTTATATATATAGGTACTTACTACATATATCCTAATGTAGAGTGGTTTAATGATTTTAGTATTAAAGAAGTATTTAATCAAGCTATTAGAATGTTTAATTACCACGATACCCTAACCGATACTCATTTCTTTTCATCACGTTTTTATACCTGGCCCCTTTCTTATAAACCGGTTTGGTATTATAGCAGTGATATTGAACCTAACTTACATGCCGGTATAACAGGCGTAGGCAATATCTTTATCTGGTGGTTTGGAATAGGAGCCTTTTTATACCTATTAGTTAAATTATTTCGTAAAAAAGATAAGAATTCTTACTTTTTACTAAGTGCCATAATCTTTACCTTTTTACCATTTGTTTTCATAAATAGACCTATGTTTTTATATCATTATTTTGCTATTTTACCATTTATCATGTTAGCAGTTACTTATCTTTTAAGTGATATAGCTAAAAAAATAAAAGGTAACTATTTAACTTATTGCTATTTAATTTTCGTGATTGCTTTTTTCATAATTTATTATCCTGCTGTAAGTGGTCTTTATATGCCTAATAATTATTTTGAATATATTAAAATTTTTAGTACCTGGTATTTCTAAATTTGTAAAAAAAGTGTATAATGGAAAAGGAGTGTGATTTGATGAAGGTACTTTGTGTAGGACATTCAACTTATGATACTACTTTAGCGATGAAGGAATATCCTAAAGAAAATGTTAAATATCGTGTTGAAAAGCATATTGAATGTGGAGGAGGCCCAGCTTCTAATGGTGCTTACTTACTTTCTAAGTGGGGTATGGATGTAACTATGGCCTCTATTGTTGGAAAAGATTATTATGGAGATAGGATTATTGCTGAATTTAAAAGTATTAATGCTGATACTTCCTGCATTGAACAAATTCCCACTCATCAAACATCAAGTAGTTATATAATTGCTAATAAAAGTAATGGCTCAAGAACTATTATTACGGCTAAAAGTAGTCCTATTAGAGCTTTAAGTAAAAAGATTACTATGAAAGCAGATGTTATTTTAATAGATGGCGAACATCCTGATACTGCTAAAGAAGTTCTTCTAAATAACCCTCAAGCAATTAGCGTTTTGGATGCTGGAAGAGTAAATGATGATACTAAAGAATTAGGGAAAATGGTTACTTACTTAGTATGTTCTAAAGACTTTGCGGAAGAAATTACTAATTCTAAAATTGATACATCTAACATAAATAGTTTAATAGAGTGCTATAACTACTTAAAAGACTATTTTAATACCAATATTATAATCACTTTAGAAGCTAAGGGTAGTTTTACTGAGATTTCTGGAAAATACGAAATTATTCCTAGTATTAAAGTAACCGCCATTGATTCAACTGGAGCCGGGGATATATTCCATGGAGCTTTTACTTACTTTATTAGTAATGGTTATTCTCTTAAAGATAGTATTCACTATGCTTCTATTACCGGTGGCATTTCTGTAACAAGAGTTGGTTCTAGAAATTCCATACCTACACTCCAAGAGGTCTTAGAATATGATACCAACATTATATGAAAATTATCCTAAACTTGATTTACACGGCTTAGATAGAGATTATGCTAGGATACTAATAAATGACTTTGTATCAGATAATTATAAAATGAAAAAAGATGTAATTATAATTATTCATGGTAATGGTACTGGTATACTTAAAAAAACTACTCAAGAAACTCTAAAAAATAATAAGCTCGTTAGTAATTTTAAAATAGATAATTTTAATGCTGGACAGACAATTGTCACGTTAAAAAGAGATTAAAAAAATTAGTGGGTTGACAAATTTGACATTTAGTGATAAAATAGGCACTACATAAATGAAAGGGGAAATTCGGATGTATACTGAAGAATATGAAAGCAAAGGCTTTCCATTTAGAGATTTTTTATTAAAACTCATTTTAATTATTATTTTTGTCTTTTTACTAGTGTGGTTATTACCTAAGTTTATTTCACCAAAAATAGTTAATAAGACAGAAAAAATTAGTGCAGGAGAATCAGTTGTGGACTTATCACCACTTACTTCACAGATATTTGCTGACAACTTAGAAAGAATGAAAGATGCCGCAATATCATACTACACTAATGAAAGACTTCCAAAAGAAGTTGGCGATTCAGACACTATGACACTTAGTGACATGATTGGCAAAAAATTAATCGTAGCTTTAATCGATAAAAATAATAAAGCCTGCGATGTAGAAAAAAGTTATGTTAAGATAACAAAAATGGATGATGAATATCTATTAAAGGTTAACTTAAAAGACAGTGAGAAAGAAGATTACATATTAGTACATTTAGGTTGCTACAATTATTGTGATTCTTACTTATGTGCTAAGAAGACTAGTGATGTTCCAATTAAGGCTTCTAAGCCTACAACATTAGTACCAGTAAAAGGTGATTATGTTCCAAGTGGTGATAACCCAAGTGAACCATCAAATAATCCAAATACTAATCCAAGTACTAAACCATCAAATAGTCCAAGCACTAAACCATCAGATGATCCAACAACAAAGCCATCTGATAAACCTAAACCATCTGATGAGCCAACAACGAAACCATCAGAAAGTCCAAAACCATCTAAAGAACCAGGTTATGTTTATGAATATCAAAAGAGAACAGGTGCAGAGTTTACAAAATGGACTAGTTGGAGTGCATGGAATAAAACAAGTTGTTCTACTCAAGCCTTTAATTGCTATGATGATGATATTACTTGTCTAAGAAAAGTACAACTATATGATAGAGTAGAAAAAATTGGTACTTATGATAAGAAATATACCCAATCAAGACAAGAAGTTGTTCAAACTGGTTCTTATCAACAAAAAGCTTGCTCAAAATACAACTATGTTATTATTAATAACACAACTTATGTAACTACCACATCTACAACATATACAACTATTGATAAAATTACAAAAACAAATGTTGGTACTAATGGTGGCTGGAGATATAATGGCCGTACAAGTTATACTAATCCACCAAGTGACACAGCAACAACTCATTATGAATTTGTTGGAGCTGATTATAGTTATTGTAATGAAACATGTACATCAATGCCTACATTCTACTATGATTCGTACACTTATGTTGGTGGCTTATCAACAGTAACTAATACTACTTCAACACCAGGCCAAACATCTACATCAACATCTACATCTTCATCTACTGATACAAAAGTATCTGCAACATGTGGAAGTTATGTAGTAAAAACAATACCTATTTATGCAACAATCAATGTAACTGATATCGCAACAAGAAAAGAACCATTATATGGAAAAGTTTGCTATATGAGTGAAAAAACTAGAAAATTAACTAGTAGCGGTAAAGTATATACTAAATGGAGTAAGTATAATGATAGAAGCTTGCTTGACAATGGTTGGTACTATACCGGATCTAAGAAAGTTAAATAAAGGGGGATAAAATATGAAAACTAAAAAAATAGTAAATATCGTATTTTATAATTTTTATGAGGATTCTAAAGAAATAAGACAAGCTTGTCTTTTCTATAACGATGGAACAGTAGAAAATTGTTCTTTCGATGAAGGTATTGACCATACTTTAGAATTATTAAAAGAACAAAAAGTTACATCTGGTGAATTATCAAACATCATTAATAACAAAAATATTCACGTTATGTCAGGAAAAGAATTAAATAGTAATCTTCAAAAATTTATTGTAAAAGAAGAAACACCAGTTGAGGAAATTAAAGAAGAAATAGTAGTTACACCTTCTGAAAAAGTTATCGATGAAGCCGAAGACGACGATGATGATTATGATGATGCTGATGACTATTATTATGATGACGATGAAGATGACTATTACGACGATGACGAATACGATAATGATGAAGAGGAAGACTATTACGACGATGATGAATACGATGATAAAAATGAAGATAGTTATGATTCTTTAGCTCATACTGATTATGAAGATGAAGATGCTGAAGAAGAAATAAAAAATAGTGAAGCTACTAAAGAATCTTCATCTACTGAATCAAAAAATAAAAATGTAAAATTTACTACTAAATTATATAACTTTTTTGATAGATTCCTTAACTGTGAGGAACATTATGATGAAGAGAAATCTTTAAAAGTTGCTGATGAAGTTAAGACTAAACCAAAAAAAGAAAAAATTTCTACTAAAGTTAAAAGCTTTTTCCATAAGACTAAAGTAAGAGTAGCAGCAGTCACTTTATCTATAATCGTTGCTTTAACTGGCGGATTAATTATTGGAAAAAATGAAGGTAAAATTAATAAATTCCTTAATAATGCTCTTTCTAAAGATTCAACTAATAAGAATAACAATACTAATAATGACAATAACTTAGTTTACGGAGACAATGACTATTATGATGATTATTCTTACGTTGATTTATTAAAAGTAAATACAAATAGTGCTCAAAGAAACGCTATGCAAAAAATCAATTGGGCTTTTACAAAATTTAATAATATTTTTGCTAATAGTCATGTTGAAGAAGGAAAAAATATTAAAGCCGCTTTAAGTTGGATAGAAATGAATTCCTTACAACAAGCTTATAACGAATATTCTACTGAAGATATAAAAGCTATATTCAATGGAAGCGTAATTAAAGCTAACGAATTTAGTCAAGCTTATAAAAATGCTAATCTACAATTAATGGGTGCTCATGTTATTGAAACAAGACAAAATCCTGTAGATTTATCTATATTAATCAATTCTGAAGAAGGTAAAGCTTTCTATAGAAAATATCATGAAATGTTCCTTCAAATTAAAGAAGCTGAAGGTCAAGATAAAATAGATAAGGTTAATGCTTGGAGACAATCTTTACTAGAAGATTTCCCAATCTCAGACGATGTAAGAGAAGTAGGCATTGCTCATTCTGATAGTCGTCTAATTGAACCATATAAATTATCAATTGTTCCAATGGTCTCTGCTGTTGAAATAATGTATCAAAATCTAGCTACTGATAACACATTATCTGAAAAAACTATCAATTACTTTAATGACACTGGCTTATGTAATTTAGCTGATGATACTTTTGAAAGAATTGAAAGAATTACAGAAGTAGTAACAGAAGATAATACTCAACCATTATATGTTCAATATGAAAGTGCTATAACTTCTGAGTTAGAAGCTGAAAATAATTACAACATAGCTGATGCTGATAGAGAATTAACTCAATTAGATGCATTCCAAGAAGCTGTTAATAAGCATAATCATAATGACATAGAAGAGTCTTCTTCTACATATGTTGAAAATACATCTGAAGTTTATACAACTACTAAAACTCACACTGTAACAACTACTGATAAGAAACAAAAGAAAGAAAAAACTAAGACTTCAGATAGAGATGAAGCTATTGAAAAGTCTAGCAAAGAAGAAGTAGAAAAAGCTGAAGAGAAAGTGGATCAAGAAATAGCTAAAGAAAATGAAGAAGCTAAAGAAACTGCTGAAACTCAAGCTGAAGAAAAACGTAAAGAATTACAATCTGAAGCAGATGAACATACAAAACAAGTTGAAGAACAAGTTGCTCAAGATGCTCAAGATTTACAAGAAGATATTAATAAAGCTAACGATAAAATAGCTCAAAATAACTCTGATACCGATAACACTAATGATGTTCCAGTTAACGAACAAGACTTTGGTGATCATAATGTTGATTTTGATGAAAATTATTCAGATGAATATGGTAATTTAGATGATTCTGTTAAAGACTTAACTACGGATTCTACTAAAGACCAAAGTAATGAACCATTACCAGACCCTAACGTTACTGGAGAAGCATTTGAAGAAAGTTATCCAAAAGAATCTATAGATCCTGAATATGTTCCTCAAACACAAGCTCCAGTTGAAGCTTATGTATATGAAGAGGAAAATACTGTAAGTGACCAAGCAGATTCCATCATTACATATGAAGAGCCGGTTGCTGAGACTATAGAAACTATAGAATATGCAGAAATACCTGAAACTATTTCTAATGAAGAATTAGCTGATATGATTGTTGAAGACATGGCTAATAATCCAGAATTAGAATACGAAGAAGGTTACCAATATGTCTTAAGATAAGGGAGAAATCCTTTATCTTTTTCTTTAAAAAACTTGCATTTTTGACAAATTTATGATATAATATGGACACATTGATGATAAATGGGGGTCATCAAAATTAAAAGTAGGGGGTTGAATATATGAAGAATTCATACATATTCGAATACTTAGATGAAAATGATTTTAGAAAAAAAGAAAGATCAGTAAGAAAATATAATATGCTTGCTTATAAAAAATTAACATTTTCTTATTATCCAGAATTAAGACAAGGTAACTTTTTAGGTAAAGAAGTATCAAAAAATGACAAAGATAAAACAATTAGTTATGAATTAAAATTACCGACTGATGAATTGTTTGCTAAAGTACATGGTGAAATAACGCTACATTATACAGCTTACACAGAAAAGAAAATAATTCTTTTAACTAATATTACACCTGAAGGAATATTAGATGAAGGTCATAGAGCTGAGCTTTCTACTTATAAAGGTGTCATGATATCTAAGACTAATCCAGAAAAAGATATGTTTAAAATTAATTTACTAAATATGTTAGATAAATAGGAACATCGCTTCCTATTTTTTTTACAAATAGTTGATTTTAAAAGTAAATTCTAGTTAAATATTTTGTGTAGAAAAGAAAAAGTAAATTCTAGTTTGTTTTTGAGAT